>NZ_JBVVQE010000025.1:0-94775 GCF_055811435.1 Mesorhizobium sp. WSM4837 | reverse complement strand
GCATGGTTATGCCGAGAATGCGCGCATCGCCGTGCGCCACGTGCGCCGGGACGGCATGGAATTCCTCAAAAAGGCGGAAAAGGACGGCGATATCAGCGAGGACGATCATCGCAAGCGGTCCGACCAGGTCCAGAAGCTCACCGACGAGATGATCGGCACCATCGACCATCTGCTTTCCGATAAGGAAGCTGAAATCATGCAGGTTTAGGGTCTGGCCACTGCTGGCTCGAAAGCGAGAACATGACAAGCCCCGCGCATGTCGCAATCATCATGGACGGAAACGGACGCTGGGCCAAGGCGCGTGGCTTGCCACGGCTTGCTGGGCATCGTGCCGGCGTCGAGGCGCTGCGCAACACGGTGCGCGCCGCTCCTGGCCTTGGCATCTCGTTCCTCACCGTCTACGCCTTCTCGTCGGAAAACTGGTCGCGGCCGAAGTCCGAAGTCAGCGACCTGATGGGCCTGTTGAAAATCTTCATCCGCCGCGACCTCGCCGAACTGCACCAAAATGGCGTGCGGGTCAGGATCATCGGCGACAGGGCAGGGCTGCAACCTGACATCAGGAGCCTGCTTGAAGAGGCCGAAACGCTGACCGTCCGCAACGACGCTCTGACCCTGGTCATCGCTTTCAACTATGGCGGACGCGACGAGATCGTGCGCACCGCGCGCAAGCTTGCCTGGGCGGTGGCGCGCGGCGAGCTCGACAGCGAGGAGATTACGGCCGAATCCTTTGCCGGCTCTCTCGACACCCAGGGTATTCCGGATCCGGAACTGGTCATCCGCACCAGCGGTGAGCTCAGGCTGTCGAATTTCCTTCTGTGGCAAGCGGCTTACAGCGAACTTGTCTTCCTGCCTTGCTACTGGCCCGATTTCAGCCGCGAGCATTTGGCTGACGCATTGCGCGACTTTGCCGGTCGCGAGCGCCGTTTCGGCGGGCTTGGCGCTGAAGGCGTCGCCGTGACAGCCAAGGGATGAGCAACCTCCAGCTTCGCGTTATTTCTGGCGTCGTGCTTGCGGTCGTCACGCTCGGCCTGACCTGGCTCGGCGGACTGCCCTTCCGAATGCTTTGCGCCGCCATGACGATCCTGATCTTCTACGAATGGACGCGAATGTGCCGCCCGGTCGCCGCCACGGGTCTTGGTCTTCTGCCGGAAGCGCTGCTTCTGGTTTTCGTCGGCGCCTTGGTCGCCGGCCTGCCGGCGTCCTGGCTGCTGCTTCTTGTGGCGGTGATGGTCGTTGTCACCGTGGTCGTGGCTTCGATGCACCAGACTTCGATGCATCAAACGGGACAGTGGGACGCGTCCGGCCTTGCCTATGCCGCCATTTCCGGACTGTCACTTGCTCTTTTGCGTGACGGCGACCATTCCGGCCTCGTCGCCATTCTCTTCCTGTTCGCGGTGGTTTGGGCGACCGACATAGCAGCTTATTTCGTCGGCCGCGCTGTCGGCGGGCCGAAGCTGGCGCCATCGATCTCGCCCGGCAAGACGCAGAGCGGTGCGCTCGGCGGCGCCGTCGGCGGCGTGGTTGCCGGGCTGCTTCTGGCCGCTGCGGCCGGAGCCGGCAATCTCGCAGTGCTCGGCGTCGTCGCGCTGGTGCTTTCGCTCGTCTCCCAGGCCGGCGACCTTTTCGAATCATGGGTGAAGCGGCGCCACAACCGCAAGGATTCGGGCACGCTGATACCCGGCCATGGCGGCGTCATGGACCGGGTCGACGGGCTTGTCGCGGCGGCTTTCGCCCTGTACGTCATCGGCTGGATTTCGGCGACCGCCGACCATCCGGCACAGTGGCTGTTTCCAGCTTGATCGGCATTGGCTCTTTATCGGCATTGATTCGGGGGCCTGGTTTCTTGACCTGCGCAGGATGCGCCATGGATTCGCCTGGATTGATGCCACAGTCGCGGTACCACCGTGCTGCGGACGAATTTTGAGGACATGAATTGAACGAGATTCTTCACGCGGTTTTCAGCACGGAGGGCTTTGTCCTCGGCACGCTGGTGCCTTTCCTGTTCGTGCTGACCGTCGTCGTGTTCGTTCACGAGATGGGCCATTATCTCGTCGGCCGCTGGTGCGGCATCGGCGTGAAGGTCTTTTCGATCGGCTTCGGCCCGGAACTCTTCGGCTTTAATGACAGCCATGGCACGCGCTGGAAACTCTGCGCCATTCCACTCGGCGGCTACGTCAAATTCGTCGGCGACATGAATGCCACCTCGAGCCAGCCCAGTTCGGAGGAGATCGAAACGCTGACGGCTGCCGAACGCAAGATCGCTTTTCACACGCAGCCGGTCTGGAAGCGCGCGGCAACTGTGGTGGCTGGCCCGCTGTTCAATTTTCTGCTGACGATCGCCGTCTTCGCGGTGCTGTTTTCCGCCTATGGCCGGCCCGTGCTGGAGCCAATGGTGGCTGAAGTCACCGCGGGCAGCCCAGCGGCCAGGGCCGGCATCCTGCCCGGAGACCGCTTCGTCAGCGTCGACGGCAGCAAGGTCCAGACCTTCGCCGACGTCCAGCGCCGGGTCTCGGGCCGCGGTGGCGACCCCATCACCTTCGTCATGCTGCGCGACGGCAAGGAGATCACCGTTACGGCGACGCCGGAATTGATGGAGCAGCAAGACGGGCTGGGCAACAAGGTCAAGGTGGCGGTGATCGGCGTCGTCAACAACCAGGAATTCGGCCAGCCCCGGCTGATCACTTACAGCCCGGTCGGAGCGGTAGGGGCGGCGGTCGAGGAGACCGGATACATCATTCAGCGCACCGGTCAGTTCCTGCAGCGTTTCGTTGTCGGTCGCGAAGACAAATGCCAGCTGGGCGGCCCAATCAAGATCGCAAAGATGTCGGGGCAGGCGGCAAAACTCGGCTTCGACTGGCTTGTGCAACTTGTCGCGCTGCTGTCGGTCGGGATCGGTATTCTGAACCTTTTGCCGATTCCTCCGCTCGACGGAGGCCATCTCCTGTTCTACGGCGTGGAGGCCGTCATTCGGCGACCGGTGTCGGAACGGATGATGGAGTTGGGCTACAGGGCTGGCCTGCTTCTCGTCTTGGGCTTCATGGGGTTTGTTTTCTGGAACGACCTGTTTGGATGCTGAAATCATGAAGAAATTTGGCTTCAGCACAGCCAATGTTGAGACGCCGTTTACCATGCGTGGGGATATGCGTGACGCGAAAGCCACGCAATTGGGTTAAGTAAATACAAATTAACCAGGAGCCTTGCGTGTAGGGAAAATCCGGTTAATACGGTAGGGGAAATTACCGCACGTCCGGTTTTCTCGCCGTGGGGACTTCGAGAAAAGGTACAAAAGCCCGATGAAGGCAGCATCCAAGTTTCTGAGCGCCGCGTCCGCGGTGGCCCTGTCCGCCGCCCTGGTCGTACCAGGTGCGCTCGCAGTGCAGTTCGTTGCCACATCGGCGGCCGAGGCCGCAGTTGTTTCAAGAGTTGAAGTCAGCGGCAATCAGCGTGTCGACGCCGAGACGATCCGCAACTACGTCACGATCAAGCCCGGCAGGCCGTTTTCCAGCGCCGATATCGACGAGGCGGTCAAGGCGCTGTTCGGCACCGGGCTGTTCTCGGACGTCCAGATCAACCAGGTCGGTTCGACGCTGGTCATCAAGGTTTCCGAATATCAGGTCGTGAACCAGGTGCTGTTCCAGGGCAACAAGAAGCTCAAGGACAACGCGCTGGCGGCCGCGGTCCAGTTGAAGCCGCGTGGAACGTTCTCGCAGCAGGCGCTCGATGCCGATGTCGAGGCGGTCAAGGCTGCCTACAGGCGTATCGGCCGCGACGACGCCGCCGTGACCACCCAGATCATGGATCTCGGCGACAACCGCGTGAACGTGGTGTTCAACATCAACGAAGGCGGCCGCACACAGATCGCGGCGATCAATTTCGTCGGCAACAGCGCCTATTCGAGCCGT
Source organism: Mesorhizobium sp. WSM4837 (assembly GCF_055811435.1). Lineage (NCBI taxonomy): Bacteria > Pseudomonadati > Pseudomonadota > Alphaproteobacteria > Hyphomicrobiales > Phyllobacteriaceae > Mesorhizobium > Mesorhizobium sp. WSM4837. Next base: position 90,873 of record NZ_JBVVQE010000025.1, on the reverse strand, counting down.
CGCCTGTCCGATGTCATTTCGACCAAGCGCTCGACCATCCTTTCGTTCGTGCTGCGCGACGACGTCTATGACGAAGACAAGCTCAACGCTGACCAGGAGTTGCTGCGCCGTTTTTACTACAATCACGGCTATGCCGACTTCCAGGTGATTTCCGCGGTCGGCGAGCTCGACGAAACCACCAATAAATACACGGTAACCATCACCGTGCAGGAGGGCGAGCGCTACACCTTCGGCGACATCAGCGTCGAGAGCACGATTCCCGAGGTCGACGGCGCATCGCTGCAGTCGGTGGTCGAAACCCACAAGGGCGATGTCTACAACGCCGAGAACGTCGAAGACACCATCATTGCATTGACCGAGAGGGTCGCCGGTTCCGGCTATCCCTTCGCCCAGGTCACGCCGCGCGGCGATCGCAATTTCGAGAACCACACCATTTCAGTGGTCTATACGATCGACCAGGGCACCAAGGCCTATGTCGAGCGCATCGAGATTCGCGGCAACGACCGGACACGCGACTATGTCATTCGCCGAGAATTCGACGTGAGTGAGGGCGATGCCTTCAACCAGGTTCTCATCCAGCGCGCGAAGAAACGGCTGGAAGCGCTCGATTTTTTTGAGAAAGTCGAGGTTTCGACCGTGCCCGGCTCTGAGCCTGACCAGGTGGTGCTGGTGGTCGACGTGGTCGAGAAGTCGACCGGCGAGTTCTCGGTCGGCGCTGGCTATTCGAGCGGTGGCGACACCGAAGGCCCAACCGTCGAAGGATCGATCAGCGAACGCAACTTCCTCGGACGCGGCCAGTTCATCAGGCTTTCGGCGGGCGGCGGCAAGAATTCGCGCGACTACAGCTTCTCCTTCACCGAGCCCTATTTCCTCGGGCGGCGCATTGCCGCCGGTTTCGATGTCTTCAACCGGACCAGGGAATACGACGACTACAAGAGCGAGACGCTAGGCGCGACAGTGCGTTTCGGCCTGCCGATCACCGACGACATCTCGACGCAGCTGGCGTATAATATCTCGCAGGAGAAGTACAAGCTCGACGATGATTGCGATCTCCCTGGCTGCACCGTCTCTACGGCTATCCTAAATGGCATTGCGGAAAGCCCGTGGCTCAAGTCGTCGGTCAGTCTCGGCCTGGTCTACAACACCATCGACGACATGAAGAACCCGCATGAAGGCATCTTCGCCAATGTCACCACGGAATTCGCCGGCCTCGGCGGCGACGCCAAATTCGTCAAGGTGACAACGCGCGGCAGCGTCTATCAGACGTTGTCGGAGCAGCTTGATCTGGTTGGTTTGATTTCGGGCGGGGCTGGCCATATCCAGGGCTTCGGCAACGACGACCTGCGCATCTTCGATCATTTCCAGAGCAGCGACCGCATGATCCGCGGCTTCGCCTATGGCGGCATCGGTCCTGTCGACAACCAGGGCTTTGACGACCATCTCGGCGGCACCACCTATTTCAACGCCTCGGCGGAAGCTCAGTTTCCGATGCCGATCATTCCGGAGAGCTTCGGCCTGCGCGGCGCGGTCTTTGCCGATGCGGCGACACTTTATGGCAACGATGTGGCGGGTGTTGATCCATCGACAACCAGCATGGAATGGCGTGCCTCGGCCGGCGTCGGCTTGATGTGGGCGTCGCCTTTTGGCCCGATCCGCATCGACTATGCGATCCCGGTCCTCAAGGAGGACACCGACGACGTGCAGGAATTCAACTTCGGCATATCGTCCCGGTTCTGATCGGCGGGCAACGATACGTCCGGGCCGTAGCGGTCCGGAAGAAAGTAATGCGACACTACGGCGCCGAGTGTCCTCCTGGACGCGCAAAGGACGCTGCAGGACTTTGATTTTGCGCATTATCCTTTCCGAAAATCGATTCCGATTTTCGGGGTCATGCGCTAGCTGGATATAGCTTCTGGAATGACCGATCCGGTGTTCTTCGCGCCATCACGCCGGTATACGGCTGGCGAAGTCGCGAATCTGACCGGCTCGGTGCTTGTCGATTCCGACCTCTCCGAAAGATCGATCGAAGCCTTGGCGCCGGCAAGCGAAGGCGGCGAGCACGCGCTTGTCTTTGTCGATGGCAGACGCAACTTCGCGCTGATGCAATCGCTGCGAGCAGCGGCGGTTCTATGCCCCGCCGAATTTGCCGGCAAGGCGCCGGCGGGTATCGCGGTTCTGATCCATCCGCGCCCGCAACAGGCGTTCGCGATGGTCGGCCGCCTGCTTTTCCCGGCGGCTGCGACACCGGCGCCGATGACCGGCGAAACCGGTATCTCGCCACATGCCCATATCGATCCATCGGCGCGCGTCGAGGCCGGCGCGATCGTCGAGGCCGGCGCGATCATCGGCCCTCGCGCTTCTATCGGCAGCGGAACCGTCATTGCTCCTCATGCCGTTATCGGTCCCTCCTGTCAGTTCGGCCGCGACGGCTATGTCGGCCCAGGCGCCAGCATCCAGTACGCGCTGATCGGCAACCGCGTCATCATTCATGGCGGCGCCCGCATCGGCCAGGACGGTTTTGGCTTCGTGGCCGGCGCCAAGGGCCCGGAGCGCGTGCCGCAAATCGGCCGGGTCGTCATCCAGGACGACGTCGAGATCGGCTCCAATACCACGGTCGATCGCGGCGCCATGTCCGACACGATTATCGGTCAAGGCACCAAGATCGACAATCTGGTCCAGATCGCTCATAACGTCCGCATCGGCCGCAATTGCATAATCGCCGGCCTTTCGGGTATTTCCGGTTCCGTAACGGTGGGCGACAACGTCACCATGGGTGGCGGTGTCGGTCTTGCGGATCACCTGACGGTAGGGACAGGGGCCAAGCTTGCTGCAAGAAGCGGGTTCATGAGCAACGTCCCCGCAGGCGAGATTTGGGGAGGGTACCCGGCGCAGCCGATGGCGGAAGCCATGCGGGAGATCGCAGCTCTGCGAAGACTGGCCAGGGCGCGCAAATCGGGCGACGGAGGGAAGAGCTGAGATGGTTGCGGCGACAACGCTCGAGGCGGTCGACATATTGGGGCTGATGAAGCTCCTGCCGCATCGCTATCCGTTCCTGATGATCGACCGCATCATCGATATCGATGGCGACGAGTCCGCCACCGGCATCAAGAACGTGACCATAAACGAGCCGCATTTCCAAGGTCATTTCCCGGATCAGCCGGTCATGCCCGGCGTGCTGATCGTCGAGGCGATGGCGCAGACGGCCGGCGCCATCTGCATCCGCAGCCTAGGCACCGAAAAACCGTCGCTGGTCTATTTCCTGACCATCGACAACGCCAAATTCCGTAAACCGGTCGTTCCCGGCGACCAGTTGAAGATCCATGTGAAGAAAATCAAGAAACGCGGCAACCTTCTCAAATTCGCCTGCGAGGCTCTCGTCGACGGCGTCAAGGCCGCGGAAGCCGAGATCTCGGCGATGATGGTCGCGAGCGACTGACGATCGAATGCTTATGAAAATCCAGACAGTCATCCATCCATCGTCGGTCATCGAGGCCGGCGCAAAAATCGGCGAAGGCGTCCGCATCGGGCCATTCTGCCACATCAGCGCCGACGCGGTGCTCGGCGACCGCGTCGAACTGGTCAGCCACATCTCGGTGATGGGCGCGACCACCATCGGTGCGTCGACCAAGGTGTATCCGATGGCGACACTGGGCGCGCCGCCGCAGAATAACAAGCACAAGGGCGGCCGCACCACGCTGGTCGTCGGCGAGAACTGCACGATCCGCGAAGGCGTGACCATGCACCTCGGCACCGATTCCAGCCGCGGCGAGACGACGATCGGTGACAACGGCAACTTCCTTGCCTACGCCCACATCGCCCATGATTGCATCGTCGGCAAGAACGCCACCTTCGCCAATCAGGCGACGTTGGGCGGCCATTGCGAGATCGGCGACAACGTCTATATCGGTGGTCTCAGCGCCGTTCATCAGTTTGTCCGCGTCGGCGACAACGCCTTTCTCGGCGGTTGCTCGGCATTCGTCGGCGATGTCATTCCCTACGCCATCGCGGTCGGCAATCGCGCCAGCCTTCGCGGCCTCAACATCATCGGCCTGAAGCGCGCCGGCCTGCCGCGCTCCGAGATCCACACGCTGCGCAAGGCCTACAAGACGATCTTCGATCGCTCCCGAACCGTCGGCGAAAACATCGAGTTCGCCAAGGCGGAATTCGCCTCGTCACCGACCGCCATGAAGATCATCGATTTCATCGTCAGTCGCGGTAAGCGGCACTATGCCGTCCCGTCGCTCAAGGCTGGCGGCGGCGACGATGCAGATGACGAAGATTGAGGGCACCCGGACGGGCCTTGATCTCGCGCCAGACGCCAGGGTCGGCATCATCGCCGGCGGCGGCAGTTTGCCGGTCGAAGTCGCCAAGGCGCTTGCTGGGCAAGGCAAGTCTCCCTTCGTGGTAATAGTGGCGGGCGAGGTCGACCGGATAGCCGACTTCGACGCCTATGAGCAGGCGACGTTGAGGCTGGAGGATGTCGGCTCACTGCTGCCGACGCTCAAAAATAGTCATGTTACCCATTTGGTGACAGCGGGCCATATCACACGCCGCCCCAGGCTGAGCGCCATGCGCCTCAATCTCGGCCTGCTCGCCTGGGTGCCCAGCCTTCTTGTCGGCGTAACCCAAGGCGACGACACCGTGTTGAAACTGTTCGTGCGAAGGGTCGAGCGCAGCGGCATCAAGGTGGTCGGCGCCCATGAGATCGTGCCGGAACTGGTCGCCGCCGAAGGCGCGCTGACCAAGGCAGCGCCGCGGAAATCCGACTGGCGCGACATCAAAGCGGCCCACGCAGCGGCAATGGCCATCGGCGCGCTGGATATCGGCCAGGCGGCTGTTGCGATCGGCGGCCGCGCCATCGCGCTGGAAGGCATCGAGGGTACCGACGGATTGCTCGATCGAACACGGCAGTTGCGCGGCCATGGCAGGCTGGCCGGCAGAACGCGCGGCGTCCTGGTCAAATGCGCCAAGCCTGGCCAGGAGTTGCGCGCCGATCTGCCCTCCATCGGCCCGCAGACGATCGAGGCGGCGCATGCCGCCGGACTTGCCGGCATTGCCGTCGAAGCCGGCCGCTCGCTGGTTCTCGAAGGCCCGACAGTCGTCGCTCGCGCCAACGCGCTCGGCCTGTTCGTGATCGGCCTGCCTGCTGCGGAGCCGGTGCATGGCGACTGAGCGACCGCTGAAGATCGCCATCGTCGCCGGCGAGGAATCCGGCGACCTGCTTGGCGCCGACATCGTAGAGGCGCTCAAGCGCGTGACCGGCCGCGAGGTCCGGCTCGTCGGCATCGGCGGCCGGCATTTGCAGGCGCTCGGCCTCATGCCGCTGTTCGACGGCGGCGAGATCGCGCTGATGGGATTGAGCGCCATCCTGCGCGATCTGCCGCGCCTGATACGACGGATCAGCCAGACGGCCGGTGCGGTCGCCAATGAAAAGCCGGACTGCCTCATCACCATAGACAGCCCGGATTTTTCGCTGCGCGTGGCGAAAAAGGTGCGTGCCGCCGATCCGGCAATCCCGATCGTCCACTATGTCTGCCCGAGCGTCTGGGCATGGCGGCCGGGCAGGGCGGTGGCGATGAAACCGTATGTCGACCACATCCTCTGCATCCTGCCTTTCGAAGTGAGGGAACTCGCCCGCCTCGGCGGTCCGACCGGCACCTATGTCGGCCATCGCCTTACCCACGATCCGGGCGTGCTCGGCGCCGCCAAGGCGCAAAGCCTGCCGCGCGACCTGTCCGACGATCGTGTGAAGACACTGCTTGTGCTGCCCGGCTCGCGTCGCGGCGAGGTGCGACGGCTGGCCGGCCCGTTCGGCAAGACGATCTCGATCCTGCGTGCGCGCGGACACCGCTTGCGCCTGCTGTTGCCGACGGTGCCGCATGTCGCCGACCTGGTCAGGGCTTCGGTGGCAAGCTGGGACGAGAAGCCGGAGATCATCCTTGATCCCGAGCGCAAATGGCAGGCCTTCGGCAAGGCCGACGCAGCGCTGATCGCATCGGGAACGGTGTCGCTGGAACTGGCGCTGTCGGGTGTGCCGATGATCTCCTGCTACCGGCTCGATCCGGTCATGCGGATGGCCCAACGCCTGGTCACCGTATGGAGCGCCTCCTTGCCCAATCTCATCGCCGACCGCCCGATCGTGCCGGAAAGCTACAACGAATATGTGCGACCGCACTACCTGGCGCGGCAGTTGGAGGCGCTGTTTTCCGATACCGCCTATCGCGCATGGCAGAAGGACGGTTTTGCCGAGGTGGCCAGACGCATGGCTGTCGACAGACCGTCTGGCGACATCGCTGCAGGGGTCGTGATGAGGTGTATCAAGCGGTGAATGGTGAAGTGGTGAATAGTGAATGGTGAATGGTCAAAATCGTGCTTGACCATAGGCCACAAAGAGACCCTGCTTCACTATTCACTATTCACTATTCACTATTCACTATTCACTATTCACTATTCACAATTCGCTATTCACCGTTTAGCAATCGGCACGTAGTCGCGTTCCGGCGCACCTGTATAGAGCTGGCGCGGGCGGCCTATCTTCTGGTGCGGATCCTCGATCATCTCCTTCCACTGCGCGATCCAGCCGACGGTGCGGGCGACCGCGAACAGCACGGTGAACATGGTGGTGGGGAAGCCCAGCGCCTTCAGCGTGATGCCGGAATAGAAATCGACGTTCGGATAAAGCTTCTTCTCGATGAAATAGGAATCGGTCAGAGCAATCCTTTCCAGTTCCATGGCGATGTCGAGCAGCGGATCGTCCTTGATGCCGAGTTCGCCCAAAACCTCATGTGCGGTCTTCTGCATGATCTTGGCGCGTGGATCGTAGTTTTTGTAGACGCGATGGCCAAAGCCCATCAATCGGAACGGATCGTTCTTATCCTTGGCGCGGGCGATAAATTCCGGGATGTGGTCGACTTGGCCGATCTCGCCCAGCATGTTCAAGGCTGCCTCGTTGGCGCCGCCATGGGCCGGTCCCCACAGGCAGGCGATGCCGGCGGCGATGCAGGCGAACGGATTGGCGCCGGACGAGCCGGCGAGGCGAACGGTCGAGGTCGAGGCGTTCTGCTCGTGATCGGCGTGCAGGATGAAAATGCGCTCCATCGCACGCGCCAGCACCGGGTTGATCTTGTATTCCTCGCACGGCACGGCAAAGCACATATGCAGGAAGTTGGCCGCGAAATTCAGCTCGTTCTTGGGGTAAATGAAGGGCTGGCCGATGTGGTATTTGTAAGCCATCGCCGCGATCGTCGGCATCTTGGCGATCAGCCGCATCGATGCGACCATGCGCTGGTAGGGGTCCGAGATGTCGGTGGAATCGTGATAGAAAGCTGACAGCGCACCGACCACGCCGCACATCACCGCCATCGGGTGGGCGTCGCGGCGAAAGCCGGTGAAGAAGCGCGACATCTGCTCGTGCACCATGGTGTGGCGCGTGACCCGGTAGTCGAAATCGTCCTTCTGCGCCTTGGTCGGCAGTTCGCCGTAGAGCAGGAGATAACAGACTTCGAGGAAGTCGCCGTGCTCGGCCAACTGGTCGATCGGATAACCGCGATGCAAAAGGATGCCGGCATCGCCATCGATGAAGGTGATTTCCGACTCGCAACTTGCCGTCGAGGTGAAGCCGGGATCGTAGGTGAAGGCCCCGGTGGTGCTGTAAAGCGCGCCGATATCGATGACGTCAGGTCCGACCGAGCCGCTTCGCACCTTGAGTTCGTGAGTTTTGCCGCCGAATTCAAGTTTCGCGGTCGACGCGTGGGTTTTGCCGCCAAATTCCATTTTTGTCGCAGCTTCGGACATTGCAAACTCCTTTTTGTTTTCTCATGTCGGCAAAGGCAAAATTTCTGCAACGCAACACGTCGAAAGTATCGGAGTTCGCGCGTTTGCGCCCGCAATTGGATGGCGTGCCAAATTGGGCCAAGACCTAATGTTGCACTGCGAAACCCACCTTTCAATGCCAATCTTCTTGGGCCAGTTTTGCTAATCGATTTGATCCGCGACGCGTGCCAGGCTTTCCTCGCGGCCAAGCACGGCAAGCACGTCGAACACGCCGGGCGAGGTGCTTTTGCCGGTTAGCGCGGCGCGCAAAGGTTGGGCCACTGCGCCAAGTTTATGGCCGCCGGCGAGCGCATATTCGCGGATCGCCGCTTCCGCCGCTGCGGCCGTCCAATCCCCTGAAATCGCCTTCAGCGCCGCATGGGCGCCCCGCAGGATCTCGCGCGCCTCGCCGCCGAGCAGCGCCGCCGCCTTCTCGTCGATCGGCAGCGGCCGCTCGGCAAACAGGAAGGCGGCACCGTCGACCAGCTCGACCAGCGTCTTGGCGCGCTCCTTCAAGCCGGGCAGGGCGGCCAGCAACTGCGCCTTGCGTGTGTCGTCGAGGCGCGCTGCGATCGCCGGGCCGCCTTCGAGATAGGGCAAGGTGTTGATGAAGATATCGAGCAATTCGGGCTCGTTCATGCGCCGCATATGCACGCCGTTCAGCGCCTCGAGCTTGGCGAAGTCGAAGCGGGCGGCCCCCTTGTTGACATCGCCGATGTCGAACCACGCAATCATGTCGGTGATCGATATGACCTCGTCGTCGCCGTGGCTCCAGCCGAGCCGCGCCAGGTAGTTGAGCAGTGCCTCGGGCAGATAGCCCATGGCGCGATAGGCTTCAACGCCGAGGGCGCCGTGCCGCTTCGACAGCTTGGCGCCGTCGGCGCCATGGATCAGCGGGATATGCGCCATTGACGGCACCTCCCAGCCCAAGGCTCGATAGATCACCATTTGGCGGGCGGCATTGGTCAGATGGTCGTCGCCGCGGATGATGTGGGTGATGCCCATGTCGTGGTCGTCGACGACGACGGCATGCATATAGGTCGGGTTGCCGTCCGAGCGCAGGATGATGAAATCGTCGAGGTCCTTGTTGGGGAAGCGGACTTCGCCCTGCACGCGGTCATGTACCACCGTCTCGCCTTCGGCCGGCGCCTTGATGCGGATCGCGCCCCTGGCGCCAACCGGTGCCTCTGACGGGTCGCGGTCGCGCCAGCGGCCGTCATAGCGGGGAGGCAAGCCGTTGGCCCGCGCACTCTCGCGCATCGCCTCCAGCTCGGCCGGCGTCGCATAGCAGTAATAGGCTTTGCCGAGGCGCACCAGCTCCTCGGCAACCGCGCGGTGGCGCGGCGCGCGCTCGAACTGGGATACCGGTTCGCCGTCCCAGGTGAGGCCGAGCCAGGAGAGCCCATCGAGGATGGCAGCGGTTGCCGCATCGGTCGAACGCTCGCGATCGGTGTCCTCGATGCGCAGCAGCATCTTGCCGCCAGTGTGTTTCGCATACAGCCAATTGAACAGCGCCGTGCGCGCCCCGCCAATATGCAGGAATCCGGTGGGCGAAGGGGCAAAACGGGTGACGACCTTGTCCGACATGGAACTCCTGGGCAAGCGCAGAAAACGGATGTGGTGCGCGGACTTTCGCGCGTCGCGCGTTCATGTAGCATAGGAGGTCAAGGGCGCAAGGGGCGAACCCTATGGCTGGACCAGGCCGCGGCGTGGACGAGAGCGAGGGCGCGACCGCAAGCGTCAGCGAACGATCGCTGTTTGCCGACGTTCCTCACACTGAGTCGCTACCCGTTTCGCTGCCTGCGTCGCCGCTGAGCATCCAACCTCTTTCGCCGGATCGCCCGGCGCCGATACCGGCTTCAGCACCCGGCCCTGTCATTCGTTTTCGCCGACAGCTCAGCCATCTTTCACCATCCGGTGTCCGCAACAGCGTGGCCGCGGCAGCCGGCCTGGAACTCGACCGGGGCGTCGCCTTCCTGCTGGTGCCGGTTTTCCTGGCATGCGGGGTGATCGTCTATTTTTCGCTTGCCGTCGAACCGGACTTTGCCCAGCCCATCGCCGTCGTGGTCCTTACGGCATTGTGTGCGGCCGTCACGCGCTCACGCCGCAAAACGCACCTGTGCTTCATGGCAGCGTTGCTGTGCGCGCTTGGTGTGCTCGCCGCCAAGGTTGAAACCTGGCGCGCCGGAACGAAGATGCTCGGTTCGGAAATCCAGACCCGGCTGACCGGCCGTGTCGTCAGGCTCGACCAAATGGCGAACGGCCGGATCAGGCTGACCATCGATGTGATGTCGACCGCCCGGCCGACACTGCGTTATGCACCCGAACGTGTCAGGGTGTCGGCACGCAAGATTCCCGCTGAGATGACCGCAGGCTCGGTGGCAACCGGCTATGTGAGGCTTCTGCCTCCGACTGGCCCGGTCAGACCGGACAGCTTTGACTTTTCCTTTGACAGCTATTTCGCCGGTATCGGTGCCAGTGGCTTTTTCCTCGGCAGTCCAAAGATCGTCGTCTCCGAAGATGCACCGTTAACCGCACGCCTTTCTTCGTCGATCGAGAAGGCGCGCGAAACCATCGCCGACCATATCAGGGACAGCATCGGTGGTGCCGAGGGGGAGATTGCCGCTGCGCTGATCGTCGGCGTGCGTGCCGGCATCCCCGAAGAGATAAACGAATCGATGCGGCGCACCGGCATCTACCACATCATCTCCATTTCCGGCCTGCACATGGCGCTTGTCGCCGGCACCGTCATGGGATTGCTGCGCAGCGCCTTTGCGCTGTTTCCCGACTTTTCGTCGCGCCGGCCGGTCAAGAAATATGCGGCTGCTGCCGCACTCGTCTCCATCGCTGCCTATCTGATTTTCTCCGGTATCGTGGTCGCGGCTGAACGCAGCTTCATCATGCTGGCGGTAATGCTTGTCGCCGTGCTGTTCGACCGGGCGGCACTCACCATGCGCAACCTGGCGATTTCGGCCATCGCCGTCATCGTCGTGTCGCCGCACGAGGTGGTCGGCCCAAGCTTCCAGATGTCCTTCGCTGCGACTGCGGCTCTCGTGGGCGCCTATGCCAGTTGGTCCGACTTTCGTGCCGACAAGGCCAAGGCGCCGCGACAGCGACGGTCACCGGCCGCTTTCGTCACGCGCAAGCTCGTCGCTGGGGCAGGCACCATCGCAATGACCTCCATCATTGCCGGCAGCGCCACCGCGCTCTTCGCCATCTGGCACTTCCAGCGCGTCTCGCCGCTCAGCCTGTTCGCCAATCTGGCGGTCATGCCGATCGTCACGATCGTCATGTTCCTGGCCGTCCTCAGCGCCTTGGCAATGCCTTTCGGCCTCGACGGCCCTTTCCTCTACATGATGGGCAAGGGCCTGACGGCGATGATTGCAATTTCGGGATGGATCTCGGAGCGTTCGCCGGTCGATGCAGTCGGCCTGATTTCGTTGCAATCGGTTCTGCTGGTGACGGTCGCCCTGGTCATCGCCACGATGGCCACGACGTGGCTGCGGGTTGCGGCACTTCCCTTTGCGCTCGCCGGCCTGCTGACGATTTCCGAGACGCGCACCCCCGACGTGCTGATCTCGGAGGATGCGCATCTGGTGGCACTGCCGATCGGCGGCGGCGAACTTGCCGTCAACCGGGTGCGTTCGAACGAATTCACCACCGACAACTGGAAACATGCGCTGGTTTCAACAACGATCGTCGAGCCGGAGACATTCGAAAAAGGAGATGTGCGGTTCGACATCGCCGATCCGGCCGACCTGCCGCCGGGAGCGCCTTTCACCTGCACTGCCGGCCTGTGCCTGGCCCGGCATCCGTCCGGCGCGCTCATCGCGCTCGCCGACAACCGTGAAACCGCGCGGCCGGCCTGTGCCTTTGCGGATTTGATCGTCATCGACGATGCCACAGCCTATTACAAACCCTGCCGCAACCCGCTGGTTCTCGTCGTCACCAAACGGCAGCTCGCTCGCATGGGCAGTGCCGCCGTCTTCTTCGATCCGCTATCGGCGACGACGCGCGCAGAAATCCGTTTTGCCGTCAGACAGCCATATAGGCCCTGGCATGAGCAGCGGCGATTTTCGCGCGAGGCGAGGGGCCTGCCGCCATACCGCAGGGCCGAGAAACCCAGGAAGCCCGCCGTTCAGTAACGCCGGATCAATCCGACGAGCTTGCCCTGCACCTTGACCCGGTCCGGCCCGAAGATGCGCGTCTCGTAGGCCGGATTGGCGGCTTCCAGTGCGATAGAGGCACCTTTGCGGCGAAATCGCTTCAGCGTCGCTTCCTCCTCGTCGACCAGAGCGACAATGATCTCGCCAGGCTGGGCGGTGTCGGCGTTGCGGATGATGACCGTGTCGCCGTCGAAGATGCCGGCCTCGATCATCGAATCACCCTTGACCTCCAGCGCGTAGTGCGTGCCGCCGGTGATCATGTCCGGTGGCACCGAGATCGAATGCGTCTGGTGCTGGATGGCGTCGATCGGCACACCGGCAGCGATGCGGCCCATCACCGGTATGGAAACGGTGGCAGCGACGTCGTCGTCATTGCCGGCCGCACGCATGCGCGAAGGCGCCGGCTTGATCTGGCGTCCGAGGCCGCCCTGCCCAAGGGAGCCTTGAATGACGCTCGGCGAGAATTTGCGCGCCGCATTGAGGCCCGGCGCGATTGAATCGGGCAGGCGCAGCACCTCCAGCGCGCGGGCGCGGTTGGGCAGGCGGCGAATGAAACCGCGTTCCTCCAGCGCCGTGATCAGCCGGTGGATCCCCGATTTGGAGGCGAGGTCGAGCGCTTCCTTCATCTCGTCGAACGAGGGCGGAATGCCGCTTTCCTTCAGCCGCTCGTGAATGAACATCAGCAGTTCATGTTGTTTGCGTGTCAGCATCGCGACCCCCAACAGAATCAGAAAAACAAACCCAGAACAAACACTATCTGTTCCAGTTGTGTTCCGCAACCATTTAAAGTTTAATGAATGTGTTGACGTTTTGTTCAGCGTAGCATCAGCACGCTGCAGGCGGCGCCCGCTGCGGCCGCGGGAGCGAATGGCTCGCGCACGACCAGTCCGTTGGCGTCGGCCAGCATTCTGAGCATCGAGGAATCCTGGACACTGAACGGCGTTGCCTCAAGCGTGCCAGCTTCTTCCTTCACCACCGCGCGTACATAGTCCTGCCTGAGATCGTTGGCCGGCATGGCGGCGCCGAGCCGCGCCTGACGCATGTCCTGGCGGAACGCGCGGCCGCCGAGCCGCGCCAGCAGCGGCTTCAGAAAGAGCTGCGTGCCGACCAGGCTGGCCACCGGATTGCCAGGCAGGCCGATGCAGCGGATGGCGCCCAGCCGCCCGAACATCAGTGGCTTGCCGGGCCGCATGGCGATTTTCCAGAAATCGAGCGCCATGCCTTCGCCGGTCAGCACGTCATGGACGAGGTCGTGGTCGCCGACCGAGGCGCCGCCCAGCGTAACGATGACGTCCGCGCCTGCGGCGACGGCTTTTTTCACCAGCGCGGCGATCGCCTCCTTGCGGTCGGGGGCGATGCCGAGATCGAGTGCGCAGGCGCCGACCGAGCGGGCCGCGGCGGCGACGCCATAGGCATTGGAGGAGATGATCTGGTCGGGGCCAAGGTCGCTGCCCGGCGGCAGCAATTCGTCGCCGGTGGCGATGATGGCGACCAGCGGCCGTTTCACCACGCGGACCTGCTGGTGGTTGGCCGACGCCGCCAGCGACAATGCCGCGGGATCAAGCAGGCGGCCCTTCTCCAGCAGCATGTCGCCCTGCAAGAAATCGAGCCCGAGGCGGCGGATGTTGCGGCCTTCAACCGTCGGCGCGGTCACTTCGACCATGCCGCCGCCGAGGTCGCGGACATTCTCCTGGATGACGATGGTGTCGGCGCCTCCGGGAAGCGGCGCGCCGGTGAAGATGCGCACGGCCTGCGCCGCGCCGACTGTTCCGGCAAAGCCTCGTCCGGCCGGCGCCATGCCGATCACCGAAAGTCTCGCGGGCACGGACGCGACATCGTCGGCCCGCACGGCATAGCCGTCCATGGCCGACGCGTTGAATGGCGGCTGGGTGCGGAGCGCCATGAGCGGCTCCGCCAGCACGCGGTCGGCGGCATCCATCAGGGCGACGCTTTCAGCCGGCAAGGGCGCAGCATCCGCAAGCAGGTGCTCGAGCGCCTCGGCGACCGCAAGCAGCGCCATTATTGGCCTGCCCCCTGGGCATCCGCCTTGTAGTCGCCGGATTTGCCGCCGGTCTTTTCCACCAGCCTGATGCCGGAGATCGCCATGCCGCGATCGACCGCCTTGGCCATATCATAGATGGTCAGGCAGGCGACCGAGACGGCGGTCAGCGCTTCCATCTCGACGCCGGTCTTGCCGGTGACACGGGCCAGCGCCGTGACCTTCAGGCCGGGCAGCTTCGCGTCAGGTTCGATGTCTACCGATATCTTGGTCAACAGCAGCGGATGGCAGAGCGGGATCAGCTCATGCGTCCTCTTGGCCGCCATGATGCCGGCGATGCGCGCCGTGCCCAGCACGTCGCCCTTCTTGGCATCGCCGTCGAGAATCATTTTCAGCGTTTCGGGCCGCATCGAGACAAGACCTTCGGCGATTGCCGTGCGGGTCGTCTCCGCCTTGTCGCCGACATCGACCATATTGGCTTCGCCTTCCGCGCCAAGATGGGTGAGGGCGGCCGACATCGTCAGGTCACCCTGGAGCGACGTGCGTCCGTTTGGACGCACAAACTACACTCTGACGCTTTGTATTTATGCATCATGCTCTCCGAACATCGATTGCGATTTTCGGGCAGATGCATTGGCGGGCGCCTTGCCCGTCAAAAGCAGGTGCGTCGCAGTGGCCACGTCCTGTTGCCGCATCAGGCTCTCGCCGACGAGGAAAGTGCCAATGTCGCTCCGTTCCAGCCTGCGGCAGTCCTGGTGCGAGAAAATACCGCTCTCGCTGACCAGCAGCCGGTCGGCCGGCACCATCGCCGCGAGCCGCTCCGATGTCTCGATGCTGGTTTCGAACGTCCGCAGATTGCGGTTGTTGATGCCGATCAGCCGCGACGACAGTTTCAGCGCGCGTTCCGTCTCGGCCTCGTCATGCACCTCGACCAGCGCGTCCATGCCGAGCTCGAACGCCGTCGTTTCGAGTTCCCTGGCCACGGCGTCATCGACGCTCGCCATGATGATCAGGATGGCGTCCGCGCCCCACGCACGGGCCTCGAACACCTGATAGGGCTCGAACAGAAAATCCTTGCGCAAAGCCGGCAATGTCACGGCGCTGCGCGCATCGGTGAGGAATTCAGGCGCCCCCTGGAAAGACGGCGCATCGGTCAGCACCGAGAGGCAGGCAGCCCCACCTTTGGCATAGGCCGTGGCCAGCGCCGGCGGATCGAAATCGGCGCGGATCAGGCCCTTGGACGGGCTCGCCTTCTTGATCTCGGCGATCAGCGCGAAACTGCCGGATTTGCGTTTGGCTTCAAGGGCCGAGAGAAAGCCGCGTGGTGCGTCGGCATCCTTTGCCCGCGCCTTGATTTGGGCAAGCGGCACCCGCGCCTTCGCCGCCGCGATCTCGTCGCGCTTGTAGGCTTCGATCTTGCGCAGGATATCAGACACGGCGCTATCCGTTCGAAATCTCGACCAGCCGGTCAAGCACCTTTAGCGCCCGGCCGCTGTCGATGGCTTGCGCCGCCGTCGCCATGCCATCGGCAAGCGTCGTCGCCTTTCCCGCCACCACCAGTCCGGCGCCGGCGTTCATCAGCACCGTATCGCGAAAGGCACCGGCAGCGCCGCCCAGCATGTCGCGCAGCGCCTGGGCGTTGTAGGCGGCATCGCCGCCGCGCAATTCGTCCTTGGTATGCCGCTTCAGCCCGACCGCTTCCGGGGTCAGCGTAAAGCTGCGGATCTCGCCGCCGACCAGTTCGGCGACTTGGGTTTCGCCGGTGGTGGTGATCTCGTCATAGCCGTCGCCATGGGCGACCCAGGCGTGGTCGGCGCCCAGTGCCTTCAACGTCTCGGCCACCGGCATGATCCATTCCGGCAAGAAGACGCCAACCATCTGCCTGACGACACCAGCCGGATTGGAGAGCGGGCCAAGCAGGTTGAAGATTGTGCGGGTGCCGAGCTCGGCGCGGATCGGGCCGACATGCTTCATCGCCGGATGATGCGCCGGTGCGAACATGAAGCCGACGCCTGCGTCGTGGATGCAGCGGCCGATCGTTTCCGGCGGGATGTCGAGCTTGACGCCAAGCGCGGTCAGCACGTCGGCGGCGCCGGTCTGCGAGGACAGTCCGCGATTGCCGTGCTTGGCCACCGGCACGCCGCAGGCGGCGATGACGAACGCGGATGCGGTCGAGATGTTGACGCTGTGCGAATTGTCGCCGCCGGTGCCGACGATGTCGATGGCGCCAGCCGGCGCGTCGACGCGCAGCATCTTGGCGCGCATGGTGGCGACGGCGCCGGAAATCTCGCTCACAGTCTCGCCGCGCACGCGCAGCGCCATCAGGAAGCCGCCGATCTGGCCGGGCGTAGCGTCGCCCGACATGATGATGTCGAAGGCATCGCGCGCTTCCTCGAAGGAAAGGGAGCTACCAGCGGCGACCTTGGCGATATGGGTCTTGAGCGCGCTCATCTGGTCAGGGCTTGGGCAACGGCGGTTTGGTCGATGCGAACGTCATATTGCGTCTGCAGCTGCGCCACCAACTGGTCGAGCAGGTCGTCGGACATGCCGGCGGTGAACGATTTCTGCTCGTCGTCCGGCACCGAGCTGGCGTCGGCTCCGGCAGGCTCGAACACTTCGGCAATCCTGAACAGGATCTGTCCGTCGCCGGTGGGCGAGGGGATCAATCCGGTCCCGCCTTCGCCTTCGCCGAACATCGCAGCCGCCCCTTCCTTGCCGAAATCGGCGTCGTCCGCCCCGCGCTTGACGCCGCGCTTGGTCTGCTTCTCAAGCTTGAGCTCGCTCGCGATCACGTCGAGCGTAGTGCCGGCCTCGAGACGCTTTTCGAGCTCCTGCGCTTTTGCGGTGAGCCGCTTGGTCGTTTCCGCCGCCGTCCAGTCGGCCACCACCTTCTGGCGGACTTCATCCAGCGTGCGGTCGCGGGCCGGCGTGACCGAATCCACCTCGTAGAACACGAAGCCGTTGTTGGCAGTGGTGAGGTCGGGATTCTCGGTGCCGGGTTCGGCATCGAACACCGCCTTGATCAGCTCCGGCGATTCCGGCAGATCCTTGACGATGGCGCCGTCCGGCCTCAGGCCGGTGCGATCGATCGCGTCGACGGTGACGACCTTCAGCTTCAGTTTTTCGGCCGCTTGCTCGAGCGTGCTGCCCGAAGCGCGGCTGTCTTCGTAACTGTCATGCACGTCGAGCAGAATGCGGCTTGCCTCGCCCAGCGCTAGGTCCTTGCGGATGTCGGCGGCCACTTCGGCCAGCGGCTTCACCACTTCGGGCTTGATCTCGGTGACGCGCAGCAGCACCGGACCGAAGGCGCCCTGAACGACCGGGCTGACTTCGTTGACGTTGAGCGCAAAGGCCGCATCCGCCACCGCCTTGTCGGCGATCTTGTCCTTGGACAGCGTGCCGAGCAGCGTGTCGGCCTGCGTCTTGCCCTCGGCGGCGACGAGTTTGTCGAAGGTCGCGCCGGTCTTGAGTGAATCGAGCGCGGCCTTCGCGGCATCGGGCGTTTTGAACACGAGCTGTTCGATGGTGCGCGTTTCCGGCGTGGTGTAGCGCCCCTTGTTCTTGTTGTAGTCGTCGCTGACCTGCTGGTCGGTCACGGCACTCACGTCCATGATGTCTTCCGGCTCGAGCCTGACATAGGAGAATTTGCGGTATTCGGGCGCCGCATAGGTCTTCTTGTTTTCCTCGAAATAGGCCGAAAGCGTAGTGTCGGATGGCGCTTCGATCGGCTCGACCAGCGATTTCGGCAAGGTCAAATAGTCGATGGTGCGGTCTTCGCCACGATAAAGCGCCACCGCCCTCAAGAACGTATTCGGGGCCTTGAGGCCGTCCGAAACCGCCTCGACGATCTGCTGGCGCACAGCCACCTGGGCGCGATTCCTGAGATAGTCTTCCGGCCGCATGCCGACCTGCTGCAGTATGTATTCGAAAGTCCTTCTATCGAAGTTGCCGCCGGGACCCTTGAAGGCCGGGTCTTCATGCGTGAGTTGGGCCAGCCGGTCCTTGGACAGCCCAAGCCCGAGCTTGCGGGCCTGCTCATCGAGGACCGCGCCCGACACGAGTTGCGCCAGCACCTGGTTGTCGAGGCCGAGCGCCGTCGCCTGCTCGCGGCTGATGCGCTGGCCGAATTGCTGCGTCATCACGCTGATCTGCCGGTCATAGGCCAGCCGATACTCGTTGATCGACACTTTGGTGCCGCCGGCCGTGACAACGGCGTCGTGGCCTGCAAAACCACCGACCATCTGTCCGGAAATGCCCCAGACGGCGAAGCTCAACACCAACAATATCAGCAGCGCTTTCGCGATCCAGGTCCCAGCCGCGCTTCTCAAGATACCAAGCATGGTCACTTCCGATTTTTTCGCGCATTTTCGCATGCGCCGAGTCTGAAACAAGCGCAATAGCGTCCTTCCGGCCCACTGTCGATTGCTTTGTGGGCTGAGTTTGGTAGTGAGGACGCAGCCGAATATTGCCCGGAGAAGCAAATCCCATGACGCCTGGAATCCGCCCGCTGGTCGCCGGCAACTGGAAAATGAACGGCACCAGCGCCTCACTCAACGAACTCAGGATGATCGGCAACGGCTTCATGAGCGGGCTCGATGCCGAGACCGAAGCGCTGGTCTGCGTTCCGGCGACGCTGCTTGCGCATGCCGCGGAGATCTTGTCGCGCACGCCGGTCCGGGCCGGGGGCGAGGATTGCCACAGCAAGGAGAGCGGCGCCCATACCGGCTGTATTTCGGCCGAGATGCTGAAAGATGCGGGCGCCAGTCACGTCATCGTCGGCCATTCCGAACGCCGCGCCGATCAAAACGAGGACGACGCCATTGTCCAGGCAAAGGCGTCCGCCGCGTGGCGCGCCGGGCTGGTTTCCATCATCTGCATCGGCGAGACGAGAGCCGAGCGCGAGGCGGGCGCCACGCTCGACGTGTTGTCGCGCCAGGTCGCCGGCTCGGTGCCGCCGAATGCAACGGCATCGAATACCGTCATCGCCTACGAGCCGGTATGGGCGATCGGCACGGGGCTGACGCCGACTGCCGCCGACGTTGCTGAGGCGCATGCGCATATTCGCGAAAAACTGTCGGAAAAGCTTGGCAGCGCAGCGGCAAAGATGCGTATCCTCTATGGCGGCTCGGTCAAGCCGTCGAACGCGGTCGAACTGCTGGGCGTAAAAAATGTCGACGGCGCGCTGGTCGGCGGCGCCAGCCTGAAGGCGGCGGACTTTCTCGGCATTGCCGAAGCCTATCGAAACATCTCCTAAAGCGCGTCGCGTTTGGCCGGCCTAATGCGACGCGCTTTAGGTTGTTGTTTTTACGCATGTCGTTATCGCAAAACCGCTGCACACCCTCGGGTCAGGCCCAAGGGCATGCTTTTGCGCGACATGCTTTGGCATCGAAAGGCTGTCGGGCACTTCGGATACTGTGCCGCAGCGGAAAATGTTGCAACGGCCGCATTGCTTCCCATATTCCGGCCACGGGCTTGGAATTGCCGTCAAAGCATTGTATTGAGCCGCCTCCAAATCACCGGTCGTATCTGCGGCCGCGTAAGGCCTTGCCAGGATAAATTATGGAAACCGTACTGATCGTCGTTCACCTCATGGTCGTGCTCGCTCTTGTCGGCGTGGTGCTGCTGCAGCGCTCCGAAGGCGGCGGCCTCGGCATCGGCGGCGGATCGGGCTTCATGACCGCGCGCGGTGCCGCCAACGCGCTGACGCGGGCGACGGCGATCCTGGCGGCGGCGTTCTTCGCCACCTCGCTGACCTTGTCGATCGTCGCCCGTTACGGCGAGAAGCCGATCGACATTCTCGATCGCGTGCCTGTGACGAACGGCGGGGGCGGCGTGCTCAACCAGTTGCCTGGCACCACGACGCCGACACCGCCGTCCGGCAATACGGCGCCAACGCCGCCTTCCGGCAATGATGCCGCAGCCCCGGCCCCCGCTGCACCGCCAGCGGCGGGAGCGACCACGCCGCCGGCCACAAACGGCGCCACCCAGCCAGTAACGCCGCAGGTTCCAAACCAGTAATCAGCAGACGTCCGGCGCCGCGATCTGTTGTTGTTTGAACACAGTCGCGGCAAATGCCGCACGATCGCGAGGATTCGACCGGGCGCGGCACGCCAGGGCGCTTGAGGCGTCTCCGATTAATCGATTATAGATTGCGCGCGGCACATTCGGGGTCCTTGGGGGACGCCGGGCAACGCCGTGGCAACAAGCATTGAACGATCGGATCTTCGCCATGCAGCTTCGCAGCTTCATTTTAGCCGGCCTTTGGGCCGTGCTCAGCCTTGGTGCGCCCGCTTACGCGGCCATGCCGGCGGGCAATTCGGCCCCTAAATCCGCAGTCACAACTGACGTCGTCAACGTCGCCGCCAAAAGCGACACGGCGCAACTCAAGCTCCTCAAGAAGAAAAAAGACCCAAGCGCGGCAGATCTTGCCCAGATCAGGAAGATCGAAGCCAAGATCGCGGCTGACAAGCAGGCTGCTCGAGTAAAGGCGATCGAGGCAAGGAAGCTGGCGATGCGCGAGGCGGCCAAAGCCAAGTCGGACGCGGAACGGCAGGCGTTTCTTGCCAGGAAGGGCCTCGCCAAGAAGGATAAGTCCGCTGGCAAGGCCAGGCTGGCCGATGCCAGGCCGGTCAAGATCATCGACCCGATTCAACCCATCGCAGCAATCCAGTCGGCCGAGGCAATTCCCGCCGAGGCCATGAACGTCGCGCTGACCGGCAACAACGGCGAATTGCGCAGCGAGCCGGTCGGACAGAAGCCCCAGCGCGTCGGGCTGTTCGCCGGCCTGTTCGGCGGCACGTCCTCGTCGATGTCGCTGCTCCCCGAGACCCGCGCCCTCGATGCCGCGCTCGCCAGCAAGGAAGCCAGGAAGCAGTTCAAGGTGAACCCGGAGTTCGTGCCGCAAGAGGTCGAATTCACCGGCTACAGCCCCGGCACCATCGTCATCGATACGAGTGCGCGCCGTCTCTATCTCGTCGAATCCTCCTGGACCGCCCGCCGCTATGCGATTGCGGTCGGTCGTGACGGCCTGCAGTTCAAGGGCACGGTCGCCGTCGGCGACAAGCAGGAATGGCCCCGCTGGATCCCGACGCTCGATATGCAGAAGCGTGAGCCGAAGAATTACGGCCGGTACAAGGACGGCATGCCCGGCGGCGGCGATAACCCGCTCGGCGCGCGCGCCATCTATCTCTACGACGGCAGGAAGGACACCCATCTGCGCATTCACGGCACCATTGCGCCGCAGTCGATCGGGACGAGCTCCTCCAACGGCTGTTTCCGCATGATCAACGAGCACGTCATGGACCTTTATCGCAGGGTGAAAGTGGGCACCAAGGTCGTCATCATCTGACGCCTTGGCGGGTCAAACAAAAGGGCCGGCCTCGCCGGCCCTTTTGTTTTGGTTCGAGCATCATCAGGGCGCCTTCTTGGGAAAAAGCCTTCGCGGCGGTTTTTTCTCTGGCGGAATCAATTCGGCCGCGTTAAGCGATGACTCCCATGGCGCGATATGTATTCATCACAGGCGGCGTGGTTTCCTCACTCGGAAAAGGCATCGCTGCAGCGGCCCTTGGGGCTCTCTTGCAGGCGCGAGGCTATCGCGCGCGCATCAAGAAGCTTGATCCCTATCTCAATGTCGATCCCGGCACGATGTCGCCATACCAGCATGGCGAAGTCTTCGTGACGGATGACGGCGCCGAGACCGATCTCGATCTTGGCCATTATGAGCGGTTCACCGGCCGCTCGGCCAACCAGCAGGACAACATCACCACGGGCCGCATCTACAAGAATATCATCGAGCGGGAGCGACGCGGCGACTATCTTGGCGCCACCGTGCAGGTCATTCCGCATGTCACCGACGAGATCAAGAATTTCATTCTCAACGGCAATGACGACTATGACTTCGTCCTGTGCGAGATCGGCGGCACCGTCGGCGACATCGAGGCGATGCCGTTTCTGGAGGCGATCCGCCAACTTGGCAACGACCTGCCGCGCAACAACGCCGTCTACGTGCACCTGACGCTGATGCCCTATATTCCAACGGCGGGCGAATTGAAGACCAAGCCGACCCAGCATTCGGTCAAGGAATTGCGCGGCATCGGCATCGCGCCCGACATCCTGCTGGTCCGCGCCGACCGCCCCATCCCCAGGGAAGAGCGCCGCAAACTGTCGCTGTTCTGCAATGTGCGCGAGAGCGCGGTCATCCAGGCGCTCGACGTGCCGCACATCTACGACGTGCCGATGGCCTATCACAATGAAGGGCTGGATTCGGAAGTGCTCGCCGCTTTCGGCATCGATCCGGCGCCGAAGCCGCGGATGGAGCCGTGGCAAGCGGTGTCCAAACGCATCCACAACCCGGAGGGCGAGGTGACCATCGCCGTCGTCGGCAAATATACCGGCCTCAAGGACGCCTACAAATCGCTGATCGAGGCGCTGTCGCATGGCGGTCTCGCCAACCGCGTCAAGGTCAAGCTCGACTGGATCGAGAGCGAGATATTCGAGAAAGAAGACCCGGCGCCGTGGCTGGAAAAGGTCCACGGCATTCTGGTCCCCGGCGGTTTTGGCGAGCGCGGCGCGGAAGGCAAGATCCTTGCAGCGAAGTTCGCCCGCGAGCGAAAAGTGCCGTATTTCGGCATCTGCTTCGGCATGCAGATGGCCTGCATCGAGGCAGCGCGTTCGCTGGCCGGCGTCAATCATGCCTCGTCGACCGAATTCGGTCCGACCGAGGAACCGGTCGTCGGCCTGATGACGGAATGGCTGAAAGGCAACATGCTGGAGAAGCGCAGGGAAACCGGCGATCTCGGCGGCACCATGCGGCTCGGTGCCTATCAGGCGGACCTCGCCAGGGGCTCGAAGATCGCCGAGATCTATGGCGACACGCAGATTTCCGAGCGCCACCGCCACCGCTACGAGGTCAATGTCGACTACAAGGAGCGGCTCGAGGATTGCGGGCTGGTTTTTGCCGGCATGTCGCCGGACGGCGTGCTGCCGGAAACGGTCGAATATCCCGACCATCCCTGGTTCATCGGCGTGCAATATCATCCCGAGCTGAAAAGCCGGCCGCTTGACCCGCACCCGCTGTTTGCCAGCTTCATCGAGGCAGCGGTGGAGCAGAGCCGCTTGGTCTAAATCGACAGGCTATCGTGAGATATCCGGGCTAGCATGCAAACGTACGTCGCTCTGCTTTACAGCATCGTCCTGGGCGAGGGGCGGCGTGTCGTCATGTCCGATCTCAGGGCCATGACAGAAGGCCTGGGCCTGAACAACCCGCGCACGCTGGTGGCGACCGGCAATCTGGTTTTCGAGACGAAAGAAACAGAGATTGCCGTGCTGGAGCGCCGATTGGAGACGGCGTTCCAAAAGACCTTCGGCCGCCATGTCGACATCATCGTGCGCCGCGCGGATGACTGGTTGAAGCTTGCGGCCGGCAATCCGTTTCCCGCCGAATCGGCTGCCGCCGCGGATCAGGTAGCGGTGCGCGTGATGCGCAAGCCCGTTCCCGCTGAGGCCGTCGCGGCGCTGGAGGCCTATATCGGCAAGGATGAGCGGATGCAGGCCGTCGGCGGCGACATCTGGATCTTCTTTTCGCGCGAGACGCCAAGCTCGCGGCTTGTGGCGGCGATAAGCCATAAACGGCTCGGCATCGGCACCTCGCGCAATTGGAACACCGTGCGCAGGCTGGCCGAGATGGTCGGCGGATAGGGCTTCCCCTTCTCCCAGGGAGAGTATAGCGACGGGGAGAAAGACGCCTTCGCCAAAGATTTCGCCAATCTGCAGCGCTGCAGAAAGGGGCGCCGATGTTGCGGCCAGCCCCCTTCTCCCCGTCACGATACGAGGAGAAGGTGCCGGCGGGCATTTCTCCCCGTATAGAGACGGGGAGAAAGACGCCTTCACAAAAGATTTCGCCAATGATCGCGTTTCGGAATGGCCTGTTCTCCGGGAAGTGTCCACTTGTAATAGACGATGGATTTGCTAAATGTAGTTGCGTGCAACCACAATGGAGGCAACAGCAGTGAAACACATCAACATTCGCGAAGCCAAGGCCACTTTGACGGCTCTCGTCGATGCCGCCGAGGCCGGCGAACCGATCACGATCACGAGGCACGGCAAGCCAGTGGCCGCTATCGTTCCGATCGAAGAGGCGAGGAAGATTTACCCCGAGAAGCCCAGCCTTGCGGAATACCTGCTGTCGTTCCCCGGTTGGCCCGAGGGCTTCGAACCGGAGCGCGACCGCACCCAGCAAAGCCGCGAGGTTAACCTTTGACCTCATACCTTTTCGACACCTCGGTGCTGTCGGCGACCGCGCCGGGAAAGCCTCCGCTGCCCCCGAATGCGGCAGCTTGGCTATTGCAGCAGACGGGCAACTTGTTTGTGCCTGCCTTTGCCCTCCACGAACTTCGGAGAGGCATCGCCAAGCTCGGCCGCTCGGGAGCAACAGCGAAGGCTCTGACGCTAATGGCGTGGCTGCAGGGCATCATGACGGACTACAGCGCGGAAATCTTGCCGATCGATGCGGCGGTGGCGTTGGAGGCAGGCCTCATGGAAGACGCCGCCACAGCCGCAGGGAGTCATCCAGGGCTGGCTGACATTCTCATCGCCGCGACCGCTAAAGCGAACTCCTTGACGCTCCTGACTGGGAACCTGAGACACTTCCAGCCCTTAGGAGTTCCTTGCCTCGATCCACTGACGCTTTGACGGAGAAGAGATCCCAAAGGGGTCTGCTGCGGCTAGCCAAATCCGGCTGCGTAATCCGCATACCTCAAATGCGGGATGAGCGCGTCCAGGCTCCGTCTCGGGATAATTGAAGTCCCAATGCGGCGGCGGGCAACGGTTCGTCACATGCTTGTCACGTTTGGTGATTCGATTTCGGTCGCGTGATGTGAAAGACTTCGTTTTTGGCCCGACTTTTTTCACCATCGGGCCCTGTTTGCCGGAAACCACATGGTCAACAGTGAGTTTAAAGGTTCGATCAGGCACATAGCGATCGACCGGGAGGAAACAATGGATCGCCTGCAATTCTTTACGCCTGTGCGTATTTCGCGCGGGCAGGAAAGTCCTGCCGAAGAAATTGATAGCGTAGCCGAAGCGATGGAGTTCTTGCGTAGATGGCCAGTCGGCCGGCGTGGGCCAGTCTACCAATGCGCGGTGAATTGCTGCTCCGCGGCTCTGGCGGGCGGGATGTCGGCAGAGGAAGCAAGGAAGGCTTTTACCGGCTTCGCCCGCATCACGCGCTTGCTCGACGAAGACATGGCTCTGCCGATAGGCGGCGGCAATGTTGATAGCGTGCATGCGCTGAGGCGATGAACATTCCTGTTTGACCCCTGCCAGTAACTTGACCCTGCCAAGAACTCGGCAAAGTCACGGCACCTCGAAAGGTCACTGCACCTCGACCCGGGTAGCGAAGACGTAGCCGGCGCCCCGCTCGGTGACAATGAGTTTCGGCTCGCTCGGGTTGACCTCGAGCTTGCGGCGCAGTCGCAATATCTGCACATCGATACTGCGGTCAAACACCTCTTCGTCGTGACTCCTGCTGGCGGTCACTGACCCCCTGATTTGGACTGCACCGGTATACGAGGCGCGGTGAATTGCTGCTCCGCGGCCTTGCGGACTCTGCGGCTCACGGGCCTGCTTCGAGGAAAGCCCGGGCAAACCCGGGTTGCGCTGCTTCTATCGTTCCATCGGGCAGCTTCAAAAGCCGGTCGATTGCGATGCCGTAGAGCCGCAGCCGATCGTCGAGCAGTCGCGCCGCCTCGTCGATATTGCCCTGCTCGGCCTTCAGCAGGGCGCGGTGCATTACATCCCGAAAGATCAGCCGCAGCTGCAAGAACATCTCGGCGAAGGCTTCCGGGTCGGGCACATCGAAGATGCCTTCGTCGCTGCCTTTCCTGAGCAGATCGGTGATTATCGGCATGGCCAATTCCCTGGCCGCCTGGTCGACCCGATGGAAGAGGGCAAGGTTCTCGGGCCGGAACAGGACGAAAAATGTCTTGCGCATTTGCGGGGCAAGCTCGACGTTCAGCCGCCGCGAGCCGGCAAACAGGGCATTGAGCCGGCCAAGCCCATCGAGTGAAGGATCGTTGAGCACCGGCTGCAACTCGGCGAAGCTGTCGCGGGCGAGACGTGTGGCGAGCGCCTCCAGCAGGGCCTCTTTCGATGCGAAATAGTGGTAGAACGCGCCCTTCGACAGGCCGGCCTCGCGGATGATGTCGTTCACCGTCGTGTTGTCGTAGCCGCGCTCGAAGAAAAGCCGCTGGGCGCAGTCGAGGAGCTCGGCGGATCGTATCTCCGGCGGCTTTATCACTCGGGGCAAATCGAACCTCACAAAGTGCAGGTGGAGCAAGAGGAGCACGAACCGGAGCTTTATGCAACTTTTATAGACCGACGGTCGGTCTAGTGCTATTATCTGTCACCGCAGGACATTCGGATTCGATCATGAAGGAGAGTCTCTTGCGACGGATACGCTGGACGGCCAGCATCGTTGTTGTCGCGGCCGCGGCTGCTTTCGGCGCCTGGTATTTGTGGCAACCGGCCAAGGTTTCGCTGGTGACGCCACAACGCGGCGACGCGGCGGAAATCGTTTACGCGAGTGGCTCCGTCGAGCCGCGAACCTGGGCCAAGGTAACTCCGGTGGTTCGCGAAAGGATCGTCGAGCAATGCAATTGCGAGGGATCGAGGGTTGCACAAGGCGACGTGCTCGCCAGGCTCGACGACAGCGAGGCCCGGGCCGTGCTTGGCGAACTCGAGGCCCGTCAAGCGCTTGCCCAGGAAGAGCTCCGGCGGCTGACGGTGCTTGCCGAAAGGCGTGCGGCGAGCCAGCAGGCTCTCGATCGTGCGCAGAGCGAGCTCGGCCAGATCGAAGCGCTGGTCGCCGGACAGAAGGCGCGACTTGACTCCTACGTGTTACGCGCGCCGAGCGCCGGCGTCGTGCTCAGGCAGGACGGCGAGGTGGGTGAGGTCGCCGAACTCGGCACGGTGTTATTCTGGGTCGGCGAGCCGAAGCCGCTCCTGGTGGTCGCCGAGGTCAACGAGGAGGACATACCCCGGGTCGAGGTCGGCCAGCGCGCGTTGCTTAAATCCGACGCGTTCCGCCAGCAGAACCTGGAAGCGGTGGTCGACAGCATCACACCCAAGGGCGATCCGGTGACGAAGACCTATCGCGTCCGTTTCCGCCTGCCGGACGATACGCCGCTTCGTATCGGCATGTCGACCGACGTGAACATCGTCATCCGCGTTTCGAAAAACGCGCTGTTGATCCCATCCGTTGCTGTGGACGGGAATAAGGTGTTCGTCGTCGAAGGCGACAAGGCCTGGCGACGTGAAATCCGAACCGGCATTCGCGGCACCAATGGCATCGAGGTTCTGTCGGGGCTCGATGAGAAGGCTCGCGTCGTCTCGCCCTATCCCGCCGACCTCACCGACGGCGCGCGCGCCAACATCACTGGCGCCCAGGAGCGATGAAGCAGGATGCCGCTCATCTTCGACATCGCCCTCACGCACATTGCCGGCCGCGGTCGCCAGACGCTGGTTGCCGTGATCGGCGTTGCGGTCGGTGTCGGATTCTCCATTGCCATGGCGGCGCTGATGCAGGGTGGGCAGGACGATTTCGTCAGGCAACTCGTCGACACGATGCCGCATGTCGACATCACCGACGAGCAGCGCACAGCCCGCCGTCAACCGGCCGAGGATGCTTTTGCGACTGTGGCGATTTCCGGGCTCAGGCCGGGCGACGATCGCCGCGGCATCATCAACCCGACCGCCGCGACCTCCTGGCTGGAGAGCTGGATTCCCGGTCGGTTCGCGGCAAGCCTCAAAACGCAGGGTGTGATCCGCTTTTCCAGCCGCGAAGTCGGCGCGGCGATCATTGGCATCGAACCGGAGCGCGAGTCCGGCGTGTCGCCGATTGTCGGAAACTTCGTCGAAGGCAGCTTTTCGGCGCTTGCCGCGGGCGGCAATACCGTGCTCATCGGCGACACGATGGCGAGCCGGCTCGGCGCCGGGTTCGGCGACACGATAACGGCGGTTTCTGCCGAGGGACTGTCGCGCAACTTCAAGATCGCCGGCCTGTTCCACACCGGCACCACCGCGCGCGACGAAGGCGAGGCCTATGTGCTTCTGAAAAACGCGCAGATCCTCTCGGCGCGTCCGAACGCCATCAACGAGATCCGCATCAAGCTCGACGATCCTGACCGCGCTCCGGCGGTGGCGCAGCGTGCCGAGGCCGAACTGGGCTACAAGGCGGTGGCGTGGCAGGAGGCCAATGAATCGATCCTCGAAGCGCTCGTCGTACGCAACGTCATCATGTACACCGTTGTCGGCGCGATCATGCTGGTCGCTGGCTTCGGCATCTACAACATCATCTCCACCATCACGCACGAAAAGGCGCGCGACATCGCCATCATGAAGTCGCTGGGCTTCCCGGAGTCCGACATGCGCCGGCTCTTTCTGCTGGAAGGCGTCGCGATCGGCGCTGCCGGCTCCGTGCTCGGCGGGCTGCTCGGCATCTCCATGACCTATGCGCTGTCGCTGGTGCGTTTCGAGATCGCCGCGACCGGCCAGGAGATGACCCGGCTGCCGATCGCCTGGAGCTTGATGCACTACGTCATCGCGTCGGCTTTCGCGCTGGGCTCGGCGGCAGTGGCCGGCTACCTGCCGGCGCGTCATGCGGCGCGCCTGAACCCCGTCGAGATCATCAGAGGCGCGTCATGAGCGCACTCATCGAGACCGAGAAACTCACCCGCGTGTTGCCCGAGACGGTTCCCGTCACGCTGGTCAAGGACATCACGCTGGCGATCAACGAAAGGGAATTCGTCGCCGTCACCGGTCCCTCCGGCTCCGGAAAATCGTCATTGCTCTACCTGCTCGGGCTGCTCGACCGGCCGACCGCCGGGACGTTGACAATAGGCGGCCGCGACGCCGAGCCGATGAATGAAAGGGAGCGCGCGCGGACCAGGCTTTCGATGCTGGGCTTCGTGTTCCAGTTTCATTTTCTGCTGCCGGAGTTCACGGCCCGCGAAAATGTCGAAATACCAATGCGCAAGCTTGGCCGGCTGGCGCGGCCTCAGATGCGCGAACGGGCCGGTGAGCTGCTTTCATCCCTGGGGCTCGGCGAACATCTCGACAAGCGGCCTGACCAACTCTCGGGCGGCCAGCGTCAGCGCGTCGCGGTGGCACGCTCGCTCGCCAACGACCCGCCGCTTATCCTCGCCGATGAGCCGACGGGGAGCCTCGACAGCAAGAGCTCGGAGCAAGTCTTCGCAATTCTTGAGAATCTGGTGCGCGAGCGCGGCAAGACCGTCGTGGCAGTTACGCATGATCTCGACATGGCGGCGCGCATGGATCGCCGCATTCACATCGTGGACGGGAAGATCGGCTGAACCGGAACCAATCGGCGTTGATGGGATTAGCCATGGCGCGAGCCTGTCTGATGATCACCGGGATCGCGATCAGGACACCCATGCCGCGCCGAAATTGGCCTCGAGCCAGGCTATTGCCTCGGTCACGTCGTCGAGACCATAGCTTGCAACCGTAGGCCCGCGCGGCTTCACGCGGATAGAGATGCCGCTGGCCTCGTTTATTGCCTCGAAACCGTTTTCGTCCGAGGTGTCATCTCCGAGGAATACGGGGCGCCGGCCGGCAAAGGGCTGGATTTCCATGAAACGCCGGATGGCAGCTCCTTTGACGGCTTCCAGCGGCATGAGTTCCACGCCCGCGTTTCCCGCAATCACGCGGTACCCAGGCGGAAGTTGCGTCAGTGCCTGTTCGACAAGCTGCGTTGCCCGGGCAAGCAGTTGCGGCGCAGCGCGGGTATGGATGGCCAAGACCGGTCCCTTGCGCTCGACATAGACCTTGCCTCCACCCAGTTCGGCCTCAATCTCGTCGGCAAGAGCCGCGATATCCGCTGGAGCGTCGGCAATGTCGACTTGACCGTCCGCCATCAACCGATGCTCGAGCCCGTACAGCCCCGCAACGCGCAGCTTCAGGGGATGAAACAATCTGTCGACGGCAGAGACCGAACGCCCGGTGATGAAGGCGAGGGCGCCGCCCAGCCTTCGCTCGATATTTCCGAGAAGCTGACGCAGTTCATCACCGACGAAGACAGCGTCGGGATGAGCGGCATGTTCCAGCAAGGTGCCGTCGATATCGAGAAAAAGCGCCCATTGCCCTTCCGGCAGGTCGGGGGCCAGCGGCAGTCGAAGGTCCGTCACGACGCCGCCTTTCGTGCCCGCTCGAAGATGGAAACGACGTTGTTGCTGTTGGATGGCCGCTCGCCGTTGCCGGTCACCCCGCGTTTGCGAAGGCGCGCAGCGTCCAAGAGCATGCTGCCGGCCCAGCGATACACATTATTGTCGCGGATCATCTCGCGCATGGGCCACATGCGCTCGCGCTGCTCGTCCGGCGTCATGGTCAGCGCCTGCAGCAGCGCCTCGCCCATCATGGTCGCATCATAGGGGTTGACGATCAGTGCCTCCAGCAGTTCGCGCGAAGCGCCGGCAAAGGTGCTGAGCAGCAGCACGCCCTGTTCGTCGTCGCGCGCCGCGACGAATTCCTTGGCCACCAGGTTCATGCCGTCATGCAGGCTGGTGACCATGCATATGTCGGCGGCGCGATAGATCTCGTAGACCTGCTCCTGCGAATGATGTTCGGCGAGCATCAGGACGGGACTGTAGTTGTCGCTGCCGTAGCGCTGGTTGAGCTCTTCGGCAGAGCGATGGCATTCGTCATGAAGTTGCTGGTAGGCCGGCAATGTGCCCCGGCTCGGCGCCGCGACCTGCAGGAAAACCACTTTGCCTACCCATTCGGGATATCGCGTGAACAATTCGTCCAAGGCGTGAAAGCGATCGGGAATACCTTTGGTGTAGTCGAGGCGCTCGACGCCGACGCACAGTTTGACGTTCGCAGGCAGCCCGAATCTTTGGCGCACACGGGCACGGCATTCCTCGACGGCCGGCAATCTTGCCAGCAGTTCGGCCGGCCATTCTATGGAGATGGGGTAAGCGTGGACCAGAGTCGTTTGCCCGCCATAGGAGATCGCCGCGTCCGCCCGTTCTATCCGGCTTTCCAGGATGCGATCGACGCTCTCGGTGAAATTATTGGCATGAAACTGCGTATGGAAGCCGATGATGGAGCTGCCGAGCAAACCTTCCAGGATCCGTTCACGCCATGGACAGATGCTGTACACTTCCGAGTTCGGCCATGGGATATGCCAGAAAGTAATGATGATCGCCTCGGGCAGGCGCTCACGGATCATGCGCGGCAAGAGCGCGAAATGGTAGTCCTGGACCAGCACGATCGGCCGCTCGTTGCGCGCTTCGGCAACCACCGTGTCGGCGAACTTCCGGTTGACGGCTTCATAGGCCTGCCAGTCCGACGCCCGAAAAATCGGGCGGGTGAAGGCGATATGACAAAGCGGCCACAGGCCTTCATTGGCGAAGCCTAGATAATAGGCCTGGTATTCTTCCTCGCTCAGCCAGACCCTGCGCAGCGTGTAGGACGGATTGCCGGGCGGGACTTCAACCCGGTCGTTCTCATTGACGGTAAGACGGTCCGCTGTTCCGCCGCCATACGCAATCCAGGTGCCGGCACAGGCGCGGGTGATCGGCTCAAGTGCCGAAACCAGCCCGCTGGCCGGCACCAGGAGCTCGATGCCATCATTCCTGGTGTTGTGGATGTAGGGCTCGCGGTTGGATACGACGATCACCTGCGTCTCCGGCAGATCGTCGGCCAGGATCTTGCGCAAGGTGTCGGGCGACCATGTGATCAGCGCTGCATCGGCCGAGTGGCCATTCTTTTCAAACTCCCGCAGCACCGTGCGAGCCGCTTCCGAAGCCAGGTCATCGCCTGAGGAGGATGCGGCCGCAGGTATGTGGCGCCGGCGGGATATCGAGAACACCAGGGCAACAGCGGAAAGGCCAAGGCTTGCAATGATTAGAACCCAGAGTACCTCTGTGCCAAAGTCTGACATGGGAACAACGATCTTCTCCGGCCGGTCGGTGGCCCTTTTGATTGTTTTTCGAAACTCGCAGCCGCCAATCAGCTGCCGTGCGTCGGAACGCTCGGACGGGCCATCGGTTCCGCTAATTGCAGCCCGGCGGCTGGTTCCATGCGAAAAGCCAAACTAGGTCCGCACGATGAGCGGCACCAATCCCTCGTGCCGGTCGGCGAGAAAGGCGACCACCCTGTCGCCGACACGCTGGAATGTCAGATCCACCTTCCTGGTGCCAACGCCAAGATGCCTCAGCGTCAGCGTGTCGATGCCGATCGGCAGCCTGGGACGGGTGACGTGGATTTCGCCGTCCCAGCCATCGATCTCAAGGCCGAGGCAGGCCTGCATCAGCATGAAGGCAGACCCAGCCGACCATGCCTGCGGCAGGCAGGCGACGGGATAGGCGATCGGCGCCTCGCCCGGCGCGCGGGTAAAGCCGCAGAACAGTTCGGGCAACCGCATGTTGAAGTGGACCGCCGATTCGAAGGTGCTGCTCATCAGCCGGATCACGTGTTCACGCTCGCCAAAGCGTGGCAGACCGGCGCCGCAAATGGCGGTGTCATGCGGCCAGATCGAGCCGTTGTGGTATGACATCGGGTTGAAGAACACAGCATCGTCGGCGAGCGTCCTCAGCCCCCAGCCCGAATGGAAGGACGCCGAAAGCAGCTGGTCGGCGACCATCTGCGCCCGTGCCGGCGCGGGGAGGCCGACATAGAGAAGGTGCCCGACATTAGACGTCCGCACCTTGCAGGGCTCGCCGGCGCCGTCGATCGCCAAGGCATAGAAGCCGAGATCGTCCAGCCAGAAATGGCGCTCCACAGCGGCGCGCATGGCTTCGGCGCTGCTCTCCCAATGATCGGCCCTGTCGATCTCGCCGCGGCGGCGGGCGAGCGCCGCCAACCCCCGGAACGCGGCAAAGGCATAGCCTTGCACCTCCACCAGGGCGATCGGTCCCCTGGGGGTTCGGCCGTCGGCATGGAAGACGGAATCGTGGCTGTCCTTCCATCCCTGGTTGGCGAGGCCGGACTCGGCGGCACGCTGATAGGTGACGAAGCCGGTCGGCCGGCTTGCCTCCTCGGTCCATTCAGCCGCAGCGCAGAGCGACGGCCACAGGCTGTCGACGAATGCCATGTCACCGGTACGGTCCGCATAGGCGCAGGCGAGATGGATATAGAGTGGCGTTGTGTCGACACCGCCATAGTAACGGCCGAAGGGGAGCTCCCGCAGCGCCGCCATTTCGCCTTTGCGGGTCTCGTGCATGATCTTGCCCGGCTGCGAATCGCTGAACGGCGATGTCTCAGTCGCCTGGTGCTGGGCAAGGAAGGCCAGCACGCCTCGCGCCAGGCCCGGGTTGAGCCACAGCATCTGCAAAGCGGAGATCACGCCGTCGCGGCCGAACGCCGTCGAAAACCAGGGGATGCCCGCATAGGGGTAGGGTCCGGTCGAAAGCTCGGTGGTCAGCAGCGCCACATCGGCGCGGGCACGCTCGACCCAATCGTTGAAGACGCGCCCGGAACTGTACACCGTAGCACCGTGGCGGCGCTTGGCCCGCATGCCGAAGCGAGCCCGGGCCGCGGCGGCGCGGAAACGATCGCGGTTCGGCGTTTCCGCCATTTCGGGACCGACTTCGACATACAGCATCTTGCGGCTGCGCCTCGTCACGGCAATCAGGAAATCCGCACGGTCGCCAGTCAGCTGGTCTGGCGCCTGCGAGAACGACATCGCCGACATCCGCGCCAGCCCATCCAACCCGTCGTAGCGAAGCAGCACGCAGGTCGCATCCGTCTTGGCAGCATGGGCCATGCCGCGCTTCGGCCTTGTCGAGCCGCGCACTTCGAACATGTCGCGGAAATCGGCGGCAAAATACAGCGAAACGCGGATGGTGGAGTGTTCCTGGCTGTAGTTGGAAAGGGTGATGCGTTCAAACAGCCGGTCCTGCCAAAGCAGCCTGACGCGTTCGATATGGATCGCGCCCTGCGGAATGTCCCGGCCGCGGACGCTCTGCATCGGCAGATTGGTCAGGTTGGAGGTGAAGAGCACATTGTCCTGGCTGAGCGACGCACCGAGCAGCGATGTCTGCCGGTCGCCGACGGTCAGCCGGAATTCGGAAAGCACCCGCGTGTCGTCACGGAAGAAACCGTCGCCGGCGCCGCGGATATCGCCGTAGGCGTCGGCCACGGCAAAACAATCGCCCTGCTTGAGGGCGAACAGCCGATGCGGCTCTCGAGGTGCGGTGGCGTCCAGGGACGCAAGTGCTACCGCGGGATCAAGCCTGGGCTCGTCGAGTTGGGCCATTCTCTCATATCTCCCTCGTTTCGCCTCCCCGAGGTAATGCCGCTCACGACGCTCTTGCTTCGGCCGAGGCGCCGATCAGGCGCGCATAGGCGGAAAAATAGTCGCGGGTCATTCTTTTGGCAGAAAACCGCCTTTCGAAGACAGCCCGCACCTTCCGCCTGTCGAGCCGCAGCAAGTCGGGTACCGAGGCAACCGCGCCTTGCATGGAATCCACGATAAAACCGGTCACGCCTTGATCGACGATTTCCGGCATGGCGCCAGATTTCCAGGCGAGCACCGGCGTGCCGCAGGCCATCGCTTCTATGACGGCAAGACCGAACGGCTCCGGCCAGTCGATCGGGAATACCAGGCCGGCCGCCTTGCCGAGGAATTCCGCCTTCTTGTCTTCCTCGATCTCACCAACATAGTCGACACGATCACCATCGACCAGCGGCTCGACCATTTTGCGGAAATAAGCCCGGTCGTCGTCGCCGATCTTTGCTGCAAGCTTCAGTCTCAGCCCAGAGCGCAGCGCGATCTCGATGGCACGATCCGGACGCTTGTCGCGCGACATCCGGCCAAGGAAGGCGAGGTAGGGCTGCCCTGGGCCCGGCTCGAAAACTGGTTTGTAGAGTTCGGTCGGCAGCCCGTGATGGATCGTCGCCAGCCAGTTGGCGTCGGCCAGCCCCGCCCTTTGGCTGCCGGACACGGAGATCATCGGAAAGCGCGGAAAACGCTTATAGGCCGGTGCCAGATCGACGTAGTCGAGCCTGCCATGCGGCGTCGTCACCGTCCGCTCATGGATGTGCTCGAAGAAGGAAAAATGCAGGAAATGGCTGAGGTGAAAGTGAATGATATCAAATTCTTGAGCTCGTTTCCTCACCTCGGAAAGCATCGAAAGGTGCGCGGCTGTCTCGGATTTCAGCGGGCTTGGGTCAAGACGCAGCGCACGCTCGCGACATGGCACTAATTTTGCCGAGGTCCTTGTATCGCCACTGGCGAACAATGTCACGTGATGGCCTAGCTCGACCAACCCTTCGGTCAGATAGGAGACAATGCGTTCCGTGCCTCCATAGAGCCGAGGCGGCACGGATTCGTGGAGCGGCGCCACATGGGCTATTTTCATAGGCTGGCATTTCCCTGAAAGATCGTCGCTGATGTCGAAATGCACCACTCCCCCGAACGTTCCCGCGACGGCCAAGAAGTCGGGGGCAAGAACTCGGGCAATGAGTGGCGATTCAGCCAGCCGGCCCGCTGCCATTTCTCGCGTTTTTCGGGAACCAATTGGCTGGCCGTGAATTTAATAAGGTTCGATCGAACGCATCGCGATCGACGGGAGGAAAAGATGAATCGCCTAGAATTCTTTACGCCGGTGCGAATTGCGCGCGGGCACGGAGAGCCTGTGGAAGAAATCGACAATGTCAGCGAAGCGATGACGTTTTTGCGCCACTGGCCGAAGGGTAGGCGCGGCCCGGTGTATCAATGCGCGCTGAACTGCTGCGCTGCGGCACTGGCAGGTCAGATG
Source organism: Mesorhizobium sp. WSM4837 (assembly GCF_055811435.1). NCBI lineage: Bacteria > Pseudomonadati > Pseudomonadota > Alphaproteobacteria > Hyphomicrobiales > Phyllobacteriaceae > Mesorhizobium > Mesorhizobium sp. WSM4837. The sequence continues at coordinate 55,120 of NZ_JBVVQE010000025.1, read as the reverse complement.
TCTGCCGAGGAAGCAAGAAAGGCTTTTAAGGGCTTTGCCCGGATCACCCGGCTCCTGGACGATGACATAGCGCTGCCGATACGCGGCAAAAAGATGGACAGCGCATACACGCCTCGGCGATAGACGCCAGCGCTCCCAGGTGCCAGTTTGCCGACCAGCCCAGTTGGCGAGCAGCGTCACCGCGACAGCGGCGATCTGCGTCGGTGCGCAGGATGCCCGGGCGCCTGGATCCCGGCCGACCCCAAAATCATGGCAAGACCGAAATGCGCCCCAGAAGAGCCACCAGTTCCGCCTGACGTCTCGTTTCGGTCTTTGCGAACAGCGAGGCAAGCTGTGAGCGGATCGTGGTGCGGCTGAGCCGCCAACTGCGGGCGATCTCCAAAGGCGCATCGCCCTGAGCCAAACGCAGAGCCAGATGCGTTTCCGCGCTCGTCAAGCCAAACATCCTTTGCAGTGTCTGAGGATTTGGCCCCGACCTGTTCACACGGCCAAGCAATGCCACGATGCTGGTTCCATCGGGGGCGATAAGACCGTTCTCTTTCAGTACCACCGGCCTGTCACCTGTGCTGCGGATCACCACCCAGGAAAGGGAGCCGGGCAGGAAAGGCGCCGGGACGTTTGCGACCAGCCGCCTTAGGGCTGCCGAAAGCACACTGGCTGTATCAGCCGCTTCGCCTTTGTGCTCCAGAGTGGGGCGCTCCGGCGTGGGGCGCTCCAGCGTGGTTAGAGCGGCCGCGTTCCATTCGATTACTTTTCTATCGCGGTCTAGTACGAGATAGCCACAGCCGAGGCGATCAAGCATGCCGGTGACGGATTCCAGGCTGCGTCTCCTTGGTTCGTCGCCCTCTGTCTCCGGCCGATCGGATGCATGAGCTGAAGGATAAGCATAGGAGGGCCGCGTCACCTGCGCGTCAGGGTTATACTTGGTTCCTGTCGTGATGTACCGGTCGCCCACAACGGCATCACTGTATCTATCGATCATAGCCATTTTCCAACCTCCCCAAAGGTCCATCAGCCCGTAGTAACTTGCCCGGGATTTACGAACAGTCTTCTTGCGCAGGGCTCGCAAAAAATGCGCTCCCTACTGTCTTGAAACTCGTTATATTCTGATGAGTTCTGTTCGCCCCTGTTTGATAAAATGCGCGCTGTGATAGTGGTATGGCAATCCCGCAGTCGGACTAGGTTGTACGTTTTTTGCTCTAGTCTCGATGGCCTAGTCAAAAGGTAGTAGTCTATGTCGATGAACTGGCAGTCGCGCAGGTCGGATTTGAACCCAACAGGCAGACTGCTAACTCACATTGCCTCCGCATCGGTGCTGGCTGCTACGCTGATATTTGAAACAAAAGCGTCAGCATACATCGGAGAAGGGTCGAGTTTCCTGGAATTTATTCCAGCTATTATTATCATTTCCTACCTTGAAGACCGTGGTCCTGCGCTTGCGGCGACGGTCCTGATGGTGGCTGCCGGCTTGTGGACACGAAGCACCCTGCATGGTCAGATCTCCGGAGAAGATTGGGCGCGCGCCATCCTGCTTCTGATTTCCGGTGGCGTGATTGCCATGACATTCCATCGGCTGCGGCAGGACGTGCGTGAGCTGCTGGAGGTAGCCGAAGCCAGGCTCGCTGCCGTCGAAGCAACCGAAAGCCGCTATCGTTGGGCTTTCGAGCGCGCCGCCATGGGGTTCGCAAACATCAACGAGAAAGGTGAGCTGCTGCAATCCAACAGACGCCTCAGCGAGATGACAGGCTACGAGGAGGACGAGCTTGCCCAATTGCAGCTGGAGACACTCGTTCACCCGGACGACCGTGATGCCTTGGCGCAATTGCTGGCTGGCCTGGGCAAAGACTCCGCTTCGTTCGCTTCGGAGGTGCGTCTGTCAAGAAAGAACGGTTCGGCATTCTGGGCGCGGCTAACGCTGTCTTTGTCCGTGCCCGACGGGGTTCTCTCAGAGACCATTTTCGTGGTGGTCGACGATATCTCGGGACGACGAGCCGTGCACGAAGCGCTTCGGGCTCAGAAGGAGTGGCTGGATCTCGCTTTGTCTGCTGGACGCCTGGCCACGTGGCGGATCGACCTTAAAGACGGCATCGTCACCGGTTCGGGCGCGTTCTGGGACATTCTCGGACTGCCTCCGGCCGGCAGCCGCCGGTTGGAGGAACTGTCGGCCGTCGTTCATCCGGCGGACTGGCCAAAGCTGGCCGTATCGAGAAAGCTCGCATCGGTCACCAACTACGACGTCGAGATTCGCGTCCGACGCCCGGACGGACATATCCGCTGGGTTGCTCTGCGCGGAAGGGAAGAGAAATACGATGATCGTCTACAGCGGCTCGGCGTGGCCGCCGACCTGACCGAGCGACGGCAAACCACGCTGCTGCGTGCCGCGGCAAAGAAGCGGGAGCGCATCATGCTCGAGCAACGCCACAGGTTCATCAACCTGTTCCCGGTGATCACGGCACTGGTGAACATGGTCAATGATCCCGAGAACAATCTCGCCAGGTACAAGGAGACGCTCATCGACAGGATTCGTTCGCTCGAGGCAACGCATCTGCTCCTTTCGGGCAACAGCAGCGGGTCGGGGATGCTTCACGATCTCGTTGCCCAGGAGTTGCAACCGTATATGGGGACACGCGAAATATCTGTCAGCGGTCCCTCGGTTACGATGTCGGGAGGCGCCGCCGAGAGCTTTGCGATGATTGTTCACGAGCTTGCGACCAATTCCTTGAAACATGGAGCCCTTGGCGATTCAAAGGGCCGGGTCGAGGTAAATTGGACGTTCGCGTCGGAAGATGCGGGCGGTGACATCGTGTTCGATTGGATGGAATCAGGGCGGCGGCGGCCTGCAAAAGTTGTCCGCCATGGTTTCGGTTCAATGATAATCGGAGTGGATGGGGCGCCGCTTGTCGGTCACTCTCCCAAGTTGGAAATGACGGATCACGGGCTGCGCTATTCGCTGCGGCTGTCGCGCAAGGAAATCGGCCCTTGACGCCAGCGGGCCAAGCCCCTTGCGTATCAAAAGAACGTGGTGCTCTAGTTAATTGATATCCCTCGTTAACCACGTCTTCAGCATAACGGCAGCCTCCGTCCGATTCCGCACCCCAAGCTCACGCAAAACCGCAGCGGCATGGATTTTCGTCGTCGCTTCGGCGATCTCCAGATCGCGCGCGATTTCCTTGTTCGAATACCCTTCCGCCATCAGCTTGAGGACCTCCTTTTGCCTCGAGGTCAGCCTGCCAAGATTGCCGGTGTTGGTGCGTCGCTGCGGGACAGGCTCGGCGGGAGCAGGTACGTGAGTTGTTTGCGCAGCACCGGGGCGCGACAGAAGTGCAGGGACGTAGATGCGGCCCGAGAGGATTTCGTTGACGGCCATGACGACCTCCTCGTCTTTTTGCGACTTTACGATATAGCCGTGGAGACCGATCGACAGAGCCGTGAGTATCTCCGAGCGTGAATCGTTTCCGGAAACGATGGCAAATCGCGTATCCGGATAAGCCGATAGAATGCCGCTGAGCACTTCCTGATTGAACAATCCCGGCATGTTCAGGTCCAGGATCGCAAGATCAACGGACGCCTGCTCGGCCAGCAGACTGAGCGCGGCGTCGAAACACGACGCCTCAAATATCTCCACACCTGGAATGCCTGCGCTCAGAGCCAAGCGCAGGCCACGACGATACAGGCCGTGATCGTCGGCGATGACGATTCGATACATTGAACTACCCCAACGAAACCTGAATGGATTGAACGGTCACCGGCCTTTGGAGTCGCGGCCAATCACTCGTCAATTCACCAGTCAACGCCAGCGGTGCCCCAACACCGCAAGCCCAGCTTGCTAATATAATCCTAAAAGGCGGGTAAGGCTCCTCTTTTTTTGAACCCTGTCGACGGGAGCCGCTGAGCACGTCGAATCTTCCGTTCCTATCCTCCAGGACCATGTGCCAACGCCTTTGAGACGATGCCGATAACTCGCGATCGCAAATGCCCATGGCGAGGCGTGTTTTTCGATTGTCGATCGGCAACTTAGTGATTTAACTTCCACTCAATTGTCGGGCACTGCGACCGGCAAGACAGGGAGGGAGCTGTCGTGAGCGAAGAGATCAGTGTCGCCGAAGCCTACCGCAGAGGCCGAACCATCTTCATGGGGCTGGAGTTGCTCATCGCGCCCGGTGCGCTCGTTCCCCGGCCGGAGACGGAGTTGCTCGGCACGACAGCACTTGATGTTCTGCGGCAAATGAACCCGTCGGCGCCGCGGGTCGTCGACATGTGCTGCGGGGCCGGCAATCTGGCCTGCGCCATCGCGCATTACGCTCCTGCCGCGCAAGTCTGGGCGAGCGATCTCACCGATGGATGCGTCGAGGTCGCGCGCCGCAACGTCGCCCATCACGAGATGGCAGATCGCGTGTCGGTGCTGAGGGGTGACTTGTTCAGTGCTTTCTCGGGCTTGCAACTCGACAGCACGATCGACGTGATCGTCTGCAACCCGCCATACATTTCGGAAAAGCGGCTCGAGGGCGACCGCGCGCATCTGACCGAACTCGAGCCGCGTGAAGCGTTTGCAGCTGGCCCTTACGGCCTGAGCATCCATATGCGGGTGATCAAGGACGCGCCGCGCTACTTGCGGCGCGGAGGCATCCTGCTCTTCGAGGTCGGTCTCGGCCAGGACCGGCAGGTCATGCGTCTGCTGGAGCGCTCCAAGTCCTTCCACGGGATCCGGGCGGTCACGAACGAAGCCGGCGAGGGAAGGGTGGTTGTGGGACATACCACGCCGTGAGCGTCAGCCATGCCGCAACGACTGGCTCAATTCGCAGTGTTCACGCTTCTGGCGCGCTCCAGCAAAAAGCAAAAAAGGTGGCGCTTACTCGCGTCCCTGATCGGCTTTTTGGGCTTTTCTTGATTTATTCGGTGCTATTACAAGCCCGCTGTTGTCCGGGTTTGCGTCGGAGACAAAGCTGTATGCAAAGATGTGTCCCCGGTTCTCGTCGGTTACTCGGATCCAATCCTTTTCCCACCTTCGCAGCGTAACATGTCGATCTGTCGACATGGCGGCGGCTTTGAAGGGGCTCGGCGCGTTGATGACACGCACCGTGATCACGTCATCGCCCTCCATTTGTTCGACGAGGTACGTCTGCATAAAGGCCTCCCCAGCGCCCGTTGCAACCCTAACGTCAGCCAAAAAGTTCGGTTGCAGCGTAGCAAAGAGATTTTCGACAAATGTGACGAACCGACGAGGCGCGCGGGCGAGGGTTAGCCCTGGATCGACCAAGCGGCGCGCAGGTCGTTGGCTTGGGCGATCCTGACGCCGCAACCAGTCAGAGCGCCTTTGGTCGCTGTTACGAGCGCGGCATTGTCCTTGGCAGTCGTGCCGTCGGCCAAGGTAAAATTGTTCTCGAAGCCGACGCGGGCATGACCGCCCAGCAGCGCACCGGCCGTAACGCAAGCGGTTTCCTGCCGACCGAAGGCGCAGACCATCCAGTGCGCGAAGCGCGGGCGGTCCTGCGCAAGGAAGGGCAGCAGATCGGCCGGTCGCGAAACCTGTCCCGGCGTGTAGCGGCCGAGCACATAGAGCACCGGGATGTCGTTGAAAGGCACCAGCCCGCGCTGCTGCATGGCGGCCAGGGCCGACGCCTCTTCGGGCGTGTAAAGGATGATCTGAGGGGCGATCCGCTCGCTCTTCAACCACGCCAGGAACTGCGCGAAATCGGTCTCATGGGCAGCGTCCGGCACCAGTTCACGCAGCGCCAGCGAAACCGCCTCAGGGCGGGCAGCGCGCACCACCGCCATCTGCTCGGCCGGCTGGTAGCGGCCGATCGCTTCGCTGGTGATCTGGATGATCAGCCGCTCGCCCACCGCATCACGTATCGCTTTCGTCGTCTCGCGATAGGCGTGCGCGTCAAGCAAATGGCCGCCGTCGCGGTCGCGGACATGGGTATGGATCATGGCGGCGCCCGCCTCGAGGCAGGCGGCGGCAGTCCGGGCCAATTCCCAGGGGCCGATCGGCAGGGCAGGGTGGTCTTGCTTGCCACGCCGTCCACCATTCGGTGCAACGGCGATTGCCGTCGGTGCGATAAGTCCGGGGCCGGTCGCGTCCCTGTCGGCGGTCATAAGCTCAGTCCAATTGTTTCAAGTATTGCGCAGTGTGTAACATATGTTGCATGATAGGTTCGCTGCAAATCGCGCCATCGTCAATCGGGGAAGGCATGACACACATCCTGCACCGCCAGATCCACGCGAGCCTGCCCGTCGCGGCTGGCGGCAAGGGCATCGAACTGTTCGACCGCGATGGCCGCGCCTATATCGACGCGTCAGGTGGCGCGGCGGTTTCCTGCCTCGGCCACGGCCATCCCGAGGTGACAGCCGCGCTCCATGCGCAGGCCGACAAGCTCGCCTATGCCCACACCAGCTTCTTCACCAACGAGCCGGCCGAGACATTGGCCGACAAGCTCGTCGCCGGCGCGCCACAAGGTATCAGCCACGCCTACTTCGTGTCCGGCGGCTCCGAAGCGGTGGAGGCGGCGCTCAAGATGGCCCGCCAGTTTTTCGTCGAGACCGGCAGGCCAGAGCGGCGAAACGTCATCGCCCGCCGCCAGAGCTATCACGGCAACACGCTCGGCGCTCTCGCTGCCGGGGGCAATGAGTGGCGCCGCGCCCAATTCCGCCCTTTGCTGATCGACACGCATCACATCGACCCATGCTATGCCTACCGCTACCAGAAAGCCGGTGAGAGCGAGGCGGCCTACGCACTGCGCGCCGCCCAGGCGCTCGAGGATAGAATTCTCGAACTCGGTCCGGACACTGTCATGGCCTTCGTCGCGGAACCTGTGGTCGGCGCGACAGCAGGAGCTGTGCCCGCGGTTCCCGGCTATTTCAGGCGCGTTCGCGAAATCTGCGACCGCTACGGTGTGCTCCTCATCCTCGATGAGGTGATGTGCGGCATGGGCCGCACCGGCACGCTGCACGCCTGCGAGCAGGACGGCGTCGCGCCCGACCTGATGACAATCGCCAAAGGGCTCGGTGGCGGCTACCAACCCATCGGTGCGGTGCTGCTTTCGCGCCGCATCTTCGACGCTTTCGCCGAAGGCTCCGGCTTCTTCCAGCATGGCCACACCTATATGTGCCACCCGATGGCCTGCGCGGCGGCGCTCGCCGTCCAGGAGGTGATTGCTCGCGACGATCTGCTTGCCAATGTCCGGGCGATGGGAGCGCATCTTTCGCGGCGACTGGGCGAACGGTTCGGCAACCATGCCCATATCGGCGACATTCGCGGGCGTGGCCTTTTCATGGGTGTAGAGTTGGTCGAGGATCGCTCGACCAAGGCGCCGTTCGAACCGAAGCGGAAGCTCAATGCGAAGATCAGGCGCGAGGCGATGGCGCGCGGCCTGCTGGTCTATCCCGCAGGGGGCACGATCGACGGCGTGCGCGGCGATCATGTGCTGCTGGCGCCGCCCTTCATCATAGACGCCGCGGCAATCGACGCGGTTGTCGAACGGCTCGGCGACGCGATAGACGCTGCAGTGGCATAGCGCCAGCGCTCTTCATTCCGGCAGATAGGCACCGAACGCCTGTAACTCCAGTTCCGTCTCCCTGACACGAGCCGCGGCTGCCGGCCCGCTTCGCGCCAGCATCGTTGCGGCCAGCGCTTCCACGATAGCCATGGCTGCGGCTACCGACGGGAAGAAGGACGGGCTGTCGGTAGAGAATCGCAAGACAACCTGCGCATGCCGCGCGATCGGAGCAGCCATGCTGTCGACGATCGCGACAATCGGAACGCTGTGTCGTTGCGCAGCCTCCACCACGGGCCCGAGTTCACGCGAATAGGGCGAAAAGCCGATCGCGACGACTGCTTCCTTCTTTCCAAGCGCTGCGAGTTCCGCCTCGATCGCACCGCCGTCGCCGCCGAGCAGCGTGATCTCGCGCCGAAACATCCGGCAGAGATAGACAAGCGCGTGGGCGGGCGCGCGGCAGCTTCGGAACCCGGCGACACGTATGCGCTGAGCCTTCTCCAGTATCGCGCAGGCCCTTGCGATTTCTTCGCTGCCGTTGACCGCTTCGGCCGTCGCCAGATTGGCCACCGTCGTCCGCAGCGATTCGGCGAAGATCGTCTCCGACCTGCGCCTGACAAGCGCATCGGCCCTTGCCGCGAAAGGCGCCTTGCCGGAGCGCAGCCGGTCTTCGAACGGCTTGCGCAGCGCCGCCCAGTCGCCAAAACCCAGTCGCCGCGCCAGTCGCACGAAGGTCGTCGGTGTCACCTCTGATCTCGAGGCCAGCACCCGCATGGACACCAGCGCCACCTCGTCGGGGTGATCGACCAGGAAACGCGCCGCCTTGCGCAGTTCCGAGCTCAATTTTGGGAGTTCGGTCAGTATGCGCGCCAAAAGCGCGTCGAAACCCATCTCCCGACTGTCCATTGTAACAAGCATTTCCCTTGATTGATAAAGCGCAACAATCGTAGCATGCATCGACGTGCCTTGACACCAAAACACCGGACGGCCGCGACGGCACGCAAAGTACCAAGGGAGAACCAGATGAAACATGCCCGGACTGCACGCCTCGGAGCGCAGATTGCCGCCTTGTCGGCGGCGCTGCTGTTTTCGGCCAGCGCAATGGCGCAGCAGAATTTCGTTACCATCGGGACCGGTGGCGTCACCGGCGTCTACTATGCCGCCGGCGGCGCTATCTGCCGGTTGCTCAACAAGGATCGCAAGACACACGGCATCCGCTGCTCGGTCGAATCGACCGGCGGATCGGCATTCAACGTGAACACGATCAAGGAAGGCGAACTCGACTTCGGCATGGCCCAGTCGGACGTCCAGTACAACGCCTACAAGGGACTGGAATCGTTCAAGGACGGTGGCCCCCATACCGACCTGGGCGCGGTCTTCTCGATCCATCCGGAGCCGTTCACGGTGCTGGCGCATCCCAATGCCGGCGTGACGAAATTCGAGGATTTTAAGGGCAAGCGTTTCAACGTCGGCAATCCCGGTTCCGGGACGCGCGCTTCCATGGAGCGTCTGCTCGGTGCGATGGGCTGGACGTTGGCCGACTTTTCGCTCGCATCGGAGCTGAAGGCTGACGAGCACGGGCCGGCGCTCTGCGACGGGAAGATCGACGGGTTCTTCTACGGCGTCGGCCATCCTTCAGCGAACATCCAGGATCCGACGACCACCTGCGCCGCCAAGCTGGTGCCGTTGACTGGAGAAGTCGTGGACAAGCTTGTCGCCGAGAATCCGTACTACGCCAAGGCGATCATTCCGGGCGGACTCTACGCGAACAATCCCGACGATACCGGGACTTTCGGCGTGCTCGCCACGCTGGTCACTTCGGCCAAGGTTCCCGATGAGAGCGTCTATCAATTGACCAAGGCGGTGTTCGAGAACTTCGACGAGTTCAAGTCGCTGCATCCGGCCTTCGCCAATCTCGATCCCGCCAAGATGGTGGCGGAAGGAAATTCCGCGCCGCTGCATCCGGGCGCTGAAAAATACTTCAAGGAGAAGGGCTGGTTGAAGTAGGCTTCGTGACCTGACGACGGTCCGGCGGGTCCAGCTGATCCGCCGGGGCCATCCGCAACAGGAGACGACGTCATGAGCGAAGTGAAGGCACAACCGGCCGGCGTCGATCTCGAAGAACTCGAACAACTTGTCGCGGAGGCCGACACGGGTGGCCGGCATCCGGTTGGCACGGTCGGGCGAATCCTGCTCTGGGTTGCAGTCGCGTGGTCGCTTTTCCAGCTCTGGTACGCTTCGCCGTTGCCGTTCGTGTTCGGCTTCGGCATTCTCAACGACACGGAAGCGCGCGCTATCCATCTCGGCTTCGCGCTGTTCTTGACCTTTCTCGCCTATCCGGCGCTGAGATCCTCGCCCCGCGATCACGTGCCGCTGCTCGACTGGGTGCTGGCCGTGGTCGGCGGATTTGCCGGCGCCTACCTTTTTCTCTTTTACGTCGTGCTTTCCGGACGGCCGGGCCAGCCGACCACGCTCGATCTGGTGACCGGCACCGTTGGCATCCTGTTGCTGCTCGAGGCGACGCGCCGTGCGCTCGGCCTTCCGATGGTGGTCGTGGCGTGTGTCTTCATCTTCTACACCTTTGCCGGCCAGTACATGCCGGACGTGATTCAGCATCGCGGCGCATCGCTCACCAAGTTTCTCAACCATCAATGGCTGACAACCGAAGGCGTCTTCGGGATTGCACTTGGCGTGTCGACGAGCTTCGTCTTTCTGTTCGTCCTGTTCGGCACGCTTCTGGAAAAGGCAGGCGCCGGCAACTGGATGATGCAGATTTCCATCGCGCTGCTCGGCCACCTGCGCGGCGGCCCGGCGAAAGTCGCCGTGGTCTCGTCGGCCCTCAACGGCGTCGTGTCCGGCTCATCCGTTTCCAACGTGGTTTCAGGCGGCATCTTCACCATCCCGCTGATGAAGCGCACCGGCCTTTCCGGCGTCAAGGCGGGCGCCATTGAGGCTTCAGCCTCGATCAACGGCCAGATCATGCCGCCGGTCATGGGCGCGGCCGCCTTCCTGATGGTCGAATATGTCGGCATTCCCTATGCGGAGATCGTCAAGCACGCGCTGCTGCCGGCGGTCTTCTCTTATATCGCGCTGCTCTACATGGTTCATCTCGAAGCGATCAAGATGGGCCTGAAGACGATCCCGCAGCGTCCGACGCCGGCAAGAGAACGGATGCTGCGGATGGGACTGGGACTGTCCGGCAGCGTTCTCGCCGTCTGTATCGTCTATTACGGCATCGTTGCTATCCAGGCTGTCTTCGGTGGGGCCGCGCCGCCGCTGCTCGCGCTCGCCGGCGTCGCTCTCTACGTCGCCTCGGTCTGGTATTCCTCGCGCTATCCTGACCTCGCACTCGACGATCCGAACGCGCCGATCCTCGAACTGCCGCGCGCCTGGGACGTCACGCGGACCGGGCTCGATTTCCTCATCCCGATCGCGGTGCTTCTGTGGTGCCTGATGGTCGAGCAGATGTCGCCCGGCCTTTCGGCGTTCTGGGCGACCGTTTCAATCCTCGCTATTGTCGCCACCCGCAAGCCGCTGATGGCGCTGTTCCGCAAAGAAAATCTCGCCGCCTCAGTGCGGGCTGCCTGGGACGACCTGATCGACGGGCTGGCGCTCGGCGCCCGCAACATGATCGGCATCGGTATCGCCACGGCCACCGCCGGCATCGTCGTCGGCACGATCACACTGACCGGTCTCGGCCTGATGATGACGGAACTCGTCGAGTTCATTTCCGGCGGCAATGTCATCCTGATGCTGATCCTCATCGCCGCGATCAGCCTGGTGCTCGGCATGGGCATCCCGACCACCGCAAACTACATCCTGGTCGCCACGCTGATGGCGCCGGTCGTGGTCGATCTCGGCGCCCAGGCCGGACTGCCGATCCCGCTGATCGCGGTCCACCTGTTCGTCTTCTACTTCGGCATCATGGCCGACATCACCCCGCCCGTTGGGCTGGCCGCGTTCGCGGCGGCGGCGATTTCCAAGGAGGATCCGATCGCCACCGGCTTCCAGGGCGCGCTCTATTCGCTGCGCACGGCGATCCTGCCGTTCGTTTTCATCTTCAACCCGGCGATGCTGCTGATCGGAGTCGACACCTGGCCGCAGACGATCTGGGTGGCGACTGTCTCGTTGATCGCCATCCTGCTGTTTTCAGCCGCGACAATGAACTGGTTCGTGACCAAAAGCCGACTTTGGGAAAGTGCGGCGCTGCTGCTCATCTGCTTCACGCTGTTTCGGCCGGACTGGTGGCTCAACCAGGTGTCACCGCCTTACGAGGAGTTGCCGGCAAGCGAGTTCCTGTCGGCGGTGGGGCAGACGCCGGCGGATGGCCGCATCAATTTCGTCGTCGAGGGCGTCGACCTCATGGGCGAAGATGTCCGCAAGACGGTCAACGTGCCGCTTGGCGAACCGGGCGAGCCACTGGAGCGGCTGCGCGGCATCGGCCTTACCATCACGCAAGCGGGCGACGCGCTGATGATCAGCAATGTCGATTTCGGATCCTACGCCAAGCGCATCGGGCTGGATGTCGGGTATGACGTGGTGGCGGTGCTCAGAAAGGCCGACCAGCCCTCGAGCCTCATTCCGATCGGCTTGGCGCTGGCTGCGACCGCCGGCGTCGCCGGGCTGCAATTTGCGCGGGCGCGCAAGCAGGCCGACACGAAGGAAACCGGGCCGGCAGGCTGAGACTGGAGCGGTTGACAACAGCTGGCGGGGGTCGATTCCGGTAGGGCGCGAATGACACCCCAAGCGCCATGGCAACGTTCACACGACGGGATTGGCCGGTTTCCGCCATACAACGGTGATTGGACAGGTACATGGGAGACGGCATCGACTTATTGCTGTCGTCCTGGAAGACCCTGACGGCCGATTGCGGACACCTCGGGCTTAGCATAGTCATGCTCTTCTTTGAGGAGATTGCATGTTTCGCATTATTAGCGCGATCGCTCTGTCTTGTTTATTGGTGACGGTTGCTTACGGGCAGTCGCCACCGTTTTGTAGAAACAGCTATGCGCCTGGGGAAGAGATTGAGACGCGTTTTATGGGCATTGGCTACGCGCTAACAATGTATGCGCTTGCCGAAAAATACTGTGGTGCCGAACCTGCCCCGATGAGGCCGAAGTTTCTCGGCTATTTGAAGAGGCAAGGCTGCGGCCCTGAGACAGAGATTTATCAGGATGTCGAAATGTCGATCGGTAGGTTGGAGGGGGCCAACTTGTCGCTATTGGCGCAGAGCGGAGACCCAAGCCTGTCTCTAACTGAGCAGCAGGCGAAAGATTGGGCCATGAGCACATCGAAGGAGCTTGGCGGGTGCGAGCGCTTGATTGAGCTACACAATACCGAACCGGAGTCCTGGCAATAGATCGAGGTGTCGATGCGAAAGGGACATTGCGGAGTAGCCACTTTCGGCCAAGTCGACAGTCGGTGTCGGCACAGTTGCCATAGCGCTCTGCCGCTGATGGTAGTTGATACCGAGCGATGGAAATATTCCGCCCTTGTGTGAGCAGCACATCGCTTACTTCGTGGCCGAAGGAGCAGAACGCTTAGAGTGTCATTTCGCCCCTACCGGGACCGACCCTTCCGCCGGGAAAAACGCCTCAGTCGGCGGTCAGCACCACCTTGACGCTCTGCGAGCGGTCGGCGGCCAGGGCAAACGCATCGTAGGCCGAGGAGAGGGGGCGTTCGGCGGTCACCAGCTTCAGGACATCTATATCCCCGCTGACGATGAGGTCGACCGCCTCGTTGAATTCCGCGCCGAAACGAAACGTGCCGTTCAGATTGATTTCTTTGGCCATCACCGCATTGGCGGCCACCGGGATCTGACCACCCGGCAGATTGCCGACCTGAACGACCGTGCCGCCGCGCCGGACGCTGGCGATCGCAGCTGCGAGACCCGCGGCGGTGCCTGAAATCTCGAACGCGACATCGATCAACTTGTCGGCCGCGAGCGCCTTGAGCTCGTCATCGCCGCCGAACAGGTTGATCGTCCTGTTTGCTCCAAGTTTGCTGGCGAAGGCGAGCGGCGCCTCGGCTATGTCGGCGACGGTGAGCTCGCCACAACCCTTGAGCCTGGCGGCGAGCATGGTCAGGAGCCCGATGGGGCCGGCGCCGATCAGGATGACGTTGCGGCCGGCGATGTCGCCGGCCCGCGCCACGGCATGCAGGCTGACGGCGAGCGGTTCGGCAAGTGCCGCCGCCTGGTAGGCAACAGCATGCGGGACTTTGATGCATTGCGCCGGCGTGGCATCGAACACGCTGGCAAAACCGCCTTGCATGTGCGGCGTTTTCGACGCCGAGCCCATGAAATAGATGTTTTCACAGAGATTGGCGCGGCCCTCTGCGCATCGGGCGCATTGTCCGCACCAGCGCGACGGGTTGACCGCCACGCGATCACCGACGGCAAGTCCTGGCGCGTCCGCGTTGATTTCGACGATCTCTCCGGCGACCTCGTGACCGAGCACGAGCGGCGATGTGATGACAAAATCGCCGGTCCGCGCATGGCGGAAATAGTGCAGGTCGGAACCGCAGATGCCGCCGGCGCCGAAGCGCACGCGCACCATTCCGGGCGCGAGGGGGCCGAGCGGATGCTCGACGACGCGCAGATCCTCAGGGCCAAAAAGCGTTGCGGCGATTGGACTGACGATCAACGGATCAGCCCCATTTGCGTCGGCAGCCACAGCGTGATGGCGGGGACGAAGGTGATCAGGATCAGCGCGACGATCAGCGGCACGAGCCAGGGCAGAATTGCCATGGTGGTACGCTCGACCGACAGTTTTGCGACCCGCGAGAGGACGAACAGCACCATGCCGAGCGGCGGATGGAGCAGACCGATCATCAGATTGAGCGTCATGATCAGACCGAAATGCACCGGATCGATGCCGTAGAGAACCACGATCGGCAGGAGGATCGGCACAAGGATCGTGATGGCGGCGATCGTGTCGAGAAAACAACCTACGACCAGCATCAGGATGTTGACCAGGATCAGGAACACCCATTTGTTTTCGGTCAGCGATGTGATGAAGACCGAGAACAGCTGCGCCGCCTGGCTGACCGTGAGCAACCAGGCGAAGATCGACGCTGCGGTGACGATGAAAAGGACCGACGCCGTCGTCTCGATCGTGTCGAAACTGGCCTTGGCGAGGGCTGAAAGTGTCATCGTCCGATAACGCACAAGCCCGAGAAACAACGACCAGATGACGGCGGCCATGGCCGCTTCGGTCGGGGTGAACCAGCCCATGGTCATGCCGCCGATCAGGATGATCGGCGTCATCAGCGCCATGACGGCGGAAAAGTCGAAATACCAGTCGCAGGCGATCAGGACGACGAGCGCGATGCCAACGGCGATGTTGAGCGACAGTCCCATCTGGACAAGGACATAGACGGCCAGCGGAAAGCAGCACACGACGGCGACCTCGATCGAGGCGGCGGCGAGCCGGTTCAGTTTGAACGGTGTGTCCGAACCCCAGCCCCGGCGGTGGGCGAAGATCGCGACCGTCACCATCATCAGCGCCGTCATGACGACGCCGGGCAGGATGCCGGCCATGAACAGCGCGCCGATCGAGACGTTGGCCATCATGCCGTAGATGACGAAGGGCAGCGACGGCGGGAAGATCGGGCCGAGCGTCGAGGAGGCGGCGGTGACGCCGACCGCCGCCTCGACGGGATAGCCGTGGTCCTTCATCGCCTTGATCTCGATGGTGCCGATGCCGGCGGCGTCGGCAAGGGCTGCGCCCGACATGCCGGCGAAGACCACCGATCCGATGATGTTCACCTGCGCGAGGCCGCCCTTCATCCAGCCGACAAGCGCCAGCGCGAAGGAATAGATCCGCCCGGTGACACCGGCGATGTTCATGAGGTTGCCGGCAAAGATGAAGAACGGCACGGCAAGCAGCGGAAAGCTCTCGACACCGGCGATCATGCGCTGCGCGGCGATGATGTCAGGCGCCACGCCATAGAAGACGAGATAGAGCAGCGACGACACCGCCATCGACACAGCGACAGGCACGCCGACCAGCATCAGGACGAGAAAGGCTCCGATCAGAAGCAGCATGGCCTATTCCCCCAATCCGTCGAACGCGGCGGGGCGCTCCAGCGCCGAGTAGCCACGGCGAATGTTGCCGATGAAGACCTGGATGGCGCGCAGCATCATCAGCACGAAACCGGCGAAGACGGCGTAGAAGACGACGTTGCGCGGCAGGTTGATGGTGACCATCCGCTCGCGGTGGACGATCCCGACATAGCGCCAGAGGAGCCAGGACATGTAGGCGAAGAAGCAAATGGTAATCACATTGACCGCGAGCGCCAGGTAGCGCCCGGCCCCAGCGGGGAGATAGTGATAGAGCACGTCGACGTGGATGTGGCGCGTGGTGCGCGTGCACATGACCGAGCCCAGGAAGACCACGACGACGAGGCAGTTGATGGCGATCTCCTCGGTCCAGGCAAAACTGTTGTTCATGACGTAGCGCGTAAAGAACTGCAGGAACACGCAGAACGACATGCCCCAGAACACGGCGAGCGTGACCCAGTCCTCCACCGCGTATCGCGACAGATCGATGGGCGGCGCTTCTTCCTCGAAGGCATGCGCCAGTTCTTCTGCTGTAACCTGGGTGTGGACCTCTTGGGTCATCGGCAAGCTCCGGGCACTGTTGGACAGCGGGCTCGACAGACCCGACGCGCTTGTCGCGCCGGGCCCGGATCGATGCGGCTTACTTGACGGCGCGGATCGCCTCCCAATCCTCCTTGCGGTAGCCGAACTCCTCGAACGTCACCTTCTCCATCACGTTCTTTTCGAAATCGGCGCGATCGACTTCGGTGACGGTGAGACCGCGCTCCTTGAAGGTTTCGACCAAAGCCTTCTCGCGATCGACGATGATCTTGGTCGCTCGCGCGGCGGCTTCCTGCATCACCTCGGTGAAGATCGCCTTGTCCTCGTCCGACAATTGCGACCAGCGCGATTGCGACACGAGCGTGTTGAGATGATCGACGATGTGCCCGGTCAGGATAATGTGCTTTTGCACTTCGTAGAATTTTTTGGCGTCGATCGTCGTCAGCGGGTTTTCCTGCGCTTCCACCGTACCCTGCTGCAAGGCGAGATAGACCTCGGCGAAGGCGATCGGCGCGGTGTTGGCACCGCAGGCGCGCGGCATGGCGAGATAGGCCGGCACATCAGGCACGCGGATCTTCAGGCCCTGCATGTCGGCGCATTTCTCGATCGGCCGGTTGGAGGTCGTGTGACGCGTGCCGTAGTAGGTGGTCGCGGTGATGTGATGGCCGGAGGCCTCTTCGAAGCCGGCGGTCAACTCCTTGTATTTGGCGCTCTTGGTGTAAGCGAGCAGGTGATCCGCGTCGCGGAAAGTGAACGGGAAGTAGGTCACGCCGATCGGCGGGTATTCGCGGGCGGCGAAGCTCGATCCGGAGATGATGATGTCGACCGTGCCGAGGGTCAGCCCCTGGTTGATGTCGGCTTCCTTGCCGAGTTGCGAAGCCGGGAAGACGTCGATCGTATAGCGGCCGTCGGTGCGCTTCTTGATCTCCTCTGCCGCCCACACCGACTCGGTGTGGAAGGGTTCGGACGTTTCGTAGACATGGGCCCATTTCAGCGCGGTTTGTGCAGAGGCCGAAGCCATGGGCAGAGCGATTGCGGCGATCGTGCCGAGCAGAACGGCGTATTTCCTCAACATCATATTCCTCCCTGTGAATGGATTGACGGTGCCGACAGGACCCTCCCGGTCGGCTGACTCCTATCCCGCGACCTCCCTGGCCGCGGATTTCTCACCGAAATTGCGTGAGAATCTCAGTTGCGACTGACGCAGATGTTCTTGCATGGCGGCCTTGGCCCGTTCAGGGTCGCGCGCCGCGATCGCGTCGCGCACGGCGCGATGCTCCTCCGCGGCGGCCCGCCAGGACTCCCTGTTCTCGAAATAGCTCGACAGGCGTTCGAAATATGGGTTCATGCGCTGGTCGAAGAGCTCGCCAATGCAGCGCACCAGCACGGCGTTTCCGAGAATGCCCGCCACTATCGTATGGAACTCGCGGTCGAGCGCGATCGTCATCCTGGTCGGGCGAGGTATGTCCTCCATGCGGCGCAGCACGTCGTCCATATGTTCGATGTCGATCGGCCGGGCATGGAGGGCGGCTTCGGCGGCGATCGCCCCTTCGATGAACTCGCGCGCCCGCAACAGCTCGAACGGGCCTTCATCCATTTCTGCCGTCAAAATTTCGGCGCGCGGCGGTTCGGTGACGTAGATGCCCGAGCCGACGCGAATGCGTATGCGCCCCTCGACCTCGAGCGCGATCAGCGCTTCACGGACGGTCGGGCGGGAGATGCCAAGCTGATCGGCCAGCTCGCGCTCGGTCGGCAGCCGATCGCCGACTGCGAACTCACCCGCGTCGATCAGCTGCCTGAGCTGATCGGCGATCTGTCGGTAAAGTCGACGCGGTTCAACGGCCTGGATCGGCATTGTTACCCAGTTCTACTTCAACGGAATCATCTGGCAGATCCCGGATCGGTAAATTGGTCTGACCTATTGATCGAAACCTGCCGCGAAAAAGGCTGAGAGTCAAGTAGCAGAGAACGCCGATGGGAACCCATTCTCCGTGACTTTCTTGCAAACGACGGATCGGCCATGGCTGGACGGCAACTCTTGAACTTCCAGCAGCTGGAAGGATTATCGCGTGGTTTCCGCCGGCGGACAGCCGAATTATTTCACCATCAACGGCCGCGCCTATCCTTCGAGGGACACGATCAGGATGAAAGTCGGCGAAACTCTGAAAGGGCGCTTCATCGGCACCAATGTGCCACTTGTGGCAGCGGATCATGCAGAGGCGACTTCCGGCACCGTAGCATATCTCACCTGCGCAATGAGTATAGACTGAGAGGGGGCGCCAGGGCAGCTAGGGGAGCCGTGTCATCGAGCCAGTGGATAGGCCTGCGGCGACTTCCGATATGCCTCTTCACAACGCGGCGAACAAAACCATGGCCCTTCTGGGGCGGCCCGTCGATAGGATGCATACGGAGCATGCATCTTGCACACTGGATCGATCCAGGCCGGGTCAGGCGAGGGGGCAAGTTCGATCTCGTAAAGAGGGATTTCATCAGCTACCGACCGCAGCGCCACCTCTCCAAGATCCCGCACCAAGATGCCTTTGGCGGCAGCGGCGTCGGCAATGGGTTGAGTCGCAAGCAATTGACCGGGGGACGCAAGCGCAGCAATACGTGCCGCTATGTTGACGGTCGATCCAAACAGATCACCTGCCCTGCGGATGACCGGTCCATGGTTCAGCGCCGACCGGGTGAGCGGAAGGCGCGGTTCTTCCCGGCATGCCTGCAACAGCGTTCCAAGCGCCTGGATCGCTAACTCCGGCTCCGGAAACGAGAGCATCGCTTCATCCCCGATCCACTTGATCGGAGGCTCGTAGCCAGCAAGCGCCTCGCGGACCATGCTCTCGAAAATCTCGAGCACATCGATTGCCGCTGCATCTCCATAAACGTCCGCGATGGCGCTAAAGCCCGCAAGATCGATGAATGCCACCGTAGCCGAAGCGCCGACGGAACTCTGCGTCTGGCTCATATCCCTGTCCATGCGAAGTTATTTAGCGCCTGTAACACGGTTTCGCGAATCTCGGACGCGATCGTCAGAGCTCCAGGGCGTCGGTACGCCACACCGCAGACCTCCCTTCGAGTGAAATTGGAGAAGGCGTTAGCCGCCTGTTTCCTCGGGAACACTTTGGTCTCGCAAAGTGTTTTGCCGCGTGGCAAAGGCGAAAGGGAGCGTGAACATGCGCGCAGTCATCATTGGTGCAGGCATCGCCGGACTTGCAGTTGCCAGGGGCCTGCGACTCCTCGGATGGGAGACCGAGATTTACGAGCAGGCGAGCGAACTGAAACCTCTGGGTGCGGGTCTCAGTCTCAGCGCCAATGCGCTTCGTGCCCTTCGTACGCTCGGCCTATATGAAGCGGTTGTGGCCGAGGCGCAGCCAATACACAGACTCGACCTTCTCGACGACAAGGGACAAGTTCTCCAATCCACGGATTTTCAGCGCTTCAGTCAGCTATGTGGTCACCTCAGCATGGCCGTGCTGCACCGTGGCGATCTCCACAAGGCCCTTCTTTCGGAACTACCGCGTTCTGTCATCCGCACCGACATGGAATGCGTGGATGCACGGCAGGTTGGTGAGAATATTGCCCTGCGCTTCGCAAATGGGGAGATCGTGGAAAGCGAGCTGGTGCTCGCTTGCGATGGCATTCACTCCGCGGTTCGTAGGGCGCTGTTTCCGCAGTCGCGCGAGCATTTCGCCCGCTACACCTGCTGGCGCGCCATCGCGCCCGGTTTCCCGCAAGGAATGGACCCGACGCGTCTTACCGAAAGCTGGGGGGCCGGAAAACGCATCGGCCTGGCCGCGATCCCCGGCGAAAGGATCTCTACTGGTTTGCTTGCTGTGGCGCGAATCACCGGGACGACCCCAAGCTGGCTCAGGCCGATCTTGCAGAAGTGCAGGCGATGTTTTCCGGATTTCACCAGCCAGTCCCGGAGGTCCTTGATCGGACACCGGCGGACTCGCTGATCTGGACGGATATACTCGATCTCGATCCAATGCCCTCGTTTACGCACGGAAAGGCGGTTTTGCTTGGCGACGCCGCGCATGCGGTGACGCCCGATCTGGGACAAGGAGCCGGACTTGCGATCGAAGACGCGGCCGTTCTTGCAGCGTTGTTCGGGCGGCTTCCGACCGACCGGGCCATCCGCGAGTATGACAAGCGCCGTCTCAGCAGGGCACATAGGGTCGCGGCTGAATCGCGCCTCTATGCGAAAGTGGCGCAGTGGCAGAACCCGCTTGTCGTCCCGCTACGCAACTTGCTGGTAAAGAGCATACCGGAGCGTTTCATGGACCGGCAGCTCGAGGCGGTTCTCGATATCGATTTCGAGCCTGTCAGGAACGCCGCCTAGCGCCGGCGATTAAACGCACACCAATCGTCCAATTTTTCTTGTCGGCGGCATAGTGGCCAAGGCCCTGGCGGCAGGTGAAGGGGCGCCCATCTCATCCTGCGGCAGCCCACAGGGGGACACGCTGGCCATATCGCGGCGGAAGTAAGCGATCATTTTGCAGAAAGCCACTTGACCTTCCAGTAACTGGAAACCGTAGGTGGAAGGGGAGTTGCCCATTTAGGAGTGCCCCATGATCGACTGTCACGATGATGCCACCCACACCGACGCATCGCATGGCTCGTGCTGTTCCTCGCACGCGCCGGCCGCTGCCTCAATCGTCGTCACTCGCGATCCAGTGTGCGGCATGACAGTCGATCCAGCGGCGGGAAAGCCGTCAGCGACCTTGGGCGGCCACAGCTATCATTTCTGTTCGGAAGGCTGCCGGACCAAGTTCCAGAAGGAGCCAGAAGCCTTTCTGAATGCAACCGATCCGGTTTGCGGGATGAAAGTCGAGCGCTCCACGGCGAAGCATTTCGTGCGGCATGAGGGCAAGGGTTTTTACTTCTGCTCCGCCGGGTGCAAAGCCAAGTTCGAGGCCGATCCTCAGAAATATCTGAGCGGCCAGCCAGCGCCGGAGCCGATGCCGAAGGGCACGCAATATACTTGCCCGATGCATCCCGAGATTGTCCGCGACAAGCCCGGCTCCTGCCCGATCTGCGGCATGGCGCTGGAGCCGATGGGCGTGCCGACCGGCGACGAAGGTCCCAATCCGGAACTCGTCGACTTCACCCGCCGCTTTTGGGTAAGTGCCGTCCTGTCGATCCCGCTGCTTCTGATCACCATGGGACCGATGCTGGGCCTGCCGTTCCGCGACTGGCTCGGCGAACATCCGGCAGCCTGGATTGAGTTGGCGCTGGCGACCCCGGTGGTGCTCTGGGCGGCGATCCCCTTCTTCCATCGCGGCTGGGAGTCGATCGTCAACCGCAGTCCGAACATGTGGACGCTGATCTCGATCGGCGTCGGCACGGCCTATGTCTACAGCGTCGTGGCGACGTTATTCCCCAATCTCTTCCCGCACCAGTTTCGCGGCCACGGTGGCACGGTTCCGGTCTATTTCGAGGCAGCCGCAGTAATCGTCGCGCTGGTCTTTCTCGGCCAGGTGCTGGAGTTGAAGGCAAGGGAGCGCACCGGCTCGGCGATCCGCGCGCTTCTCGACTTGGCGCCGAAGACGGCCAGGCGAATTGCGGCGGACGGTTCGGAGGCAGACGTGCCGCTCGATGAAGTCAAGGCCGGCGAGCGGCTCCGCGTGCGGCCCGGCGACAGTGTGCCGGTCGACGGCACGGTGCTCGAAGGCCGCTCCTCGGTCGACGAATCGATGCTGAGCGGCGAACCTGTCCCCGTCGAGAAGACGCAAGGCGACTTTGTGACCGGCGGCACGCTCAACAAGAACGGAACGCTGGTCATGCGCGCCGAAAAGGTCGGCGCCGATACGATGCTGTCGCGCATCGTCGAAATGGTTGCCAAGGCGCAGCGCAGCAGAGCGCCCATCCAGGGACTTGCCGACCGCGTCTCCTATTACTTCGTGCCTACTGTCGTTCTGGTCGCCATCGTCGCCTTCATCGTCTGGGCCATCTATGGGCCTCAGCCGAGCATGGTCTTCGCCATCGTTTCGGCCGTCTCGGTGCTGATCATCGCCTGTCCCTGCGCGCTTGGGTTGGCGACGCCAATGTCGATTATGACCGCCACGGGACGCGGCGCGCAGGCTGGCGTGCTGATCAAGGAGGCCGAAGCGCTGGAGCGCTTCTCCAAGGTCGACACGCTGATCGTCGACAAGACCGGCACGCTGACCGAGGGCAAGCCCAAGTTGACCGACGTCGTCGGGTTCGATGGCTTTGACGAGGCCGAACTTCTCGGCCTTGCCGCCAGCCTAGAGAAGGGTTCGGAGCACCCGCTTGCCGAGGCGATCGTCGATGGCGCGCGGGAGCGCGGCGCGACCGTCGAAGACGCAGCGGATTTCGAGGCCGTCACGGGCAAGGGCGTCACGGGAACGGTCAAGGGCCGCGCCGTTTCGCTCGGCAATCAGGCGCTGATGGACGATCTGGGCATCGGCCTGGAGGTGGCGAAGGAGCGTGCCGACGCGCTGCGTTCCGACGGCAAGACGGTGATGTTCGTCGCGGCCGACGGCAGGCTTGCCGGTTTCGTCGCCGTGGCCGATCCGATCAAGGCGACGACGGTGGAAGCGATCCGCGCCCTGCACGACAGCGGGCTCAGGATCATTATGGCGACGGGCGACAACGAGCGCACAGCGAAAGCGGTGGCGGCGAAGCTCGGCATCGACGAGGTGCGCGCCGACATGCTGCCGGAGAGCAAGAAGGCGCTGGTCGACGAACTGCATGCGAAGGGCGCGGGCGTCGCGATGGCCGGCGACGGCGTGAACGACGCACCGGCGCTGGCGGCGGCCGATGTCGGCATCGCGATGGGAACCGGCGCCGACGTGGCGGTCGAGAGCGCCGGCATCACGTTGGTCAAAGGCGACCTCAACGGCATCGTCCGGGCGCGGCGGCTGTCGCAGGCGACGATCCGCAATATCAAGCAGAACCTGTTCTTCGCCTTCGTCTACAACGCACTCGGCGTGCCGGTAGCGGCGGGCATCCTCTACCCGATCTTCGGCACGCTGCTGTCACCGATGATCGCGGCAGCGGCAATGAGCCTTTCGTCGGTTTCCGTGATCGGAAACGCGCTGCGACTTCGTTCCTTGAAGCTTTGAGGTCAGACCATGAACATAGGAACCGCCGCAGAAAAGTCCGGCCTGCCGCCAAAGACCATCCGATACTACGAAGACATCGGTCTTCTTAGGCCTGATCGTGCCGACAACGGGTACCGGGATTATTCGACGGCCGACGTCCATCGCCTGCGCTTCCTGCAGCGGTCCCGAAGTCTTGGCTTCTCTGTGGAGGAATGCCGACAACTCCTTTCGCTCTACCGCGACAAGGAGCGCGAGAGCGCGGATGTGAAGGCCATAGCGGAAGCCAAGCTCGCTGAAATCGACCGGAAACTGGCGGAACTCGCCGGACTGCGGGACATGCTTCGGCATCTCGCCGACCAATGCAACGGCGATGACCGACCTGATTGCCCGATCATCGACGGGCTTGCTGGACACGGCACGGTTCAGTGAGGCGCGTCCCCATCATTGCAGCAGTCCTTGTTACCGCCGGGATCGCCGCCGGGACGGCGCTCCCGAAGACAGCCGTCGCCCCAGTCGTCGCCGAGCGCCAAGCGTCGATGAAGGCGATGGCGAGCGCCGCCAAGACCATCTCCGAAATTTTTGCCGGCAAGGTGGCCTACGATGCCGCAGCCTTCAAGGCGGCAACCGAGACCATTCGCCGCCGGTCCGGAAGTGCCATGGTAGACGCATTTCCAGCGGACTCGCTTGGTGAACCCTCGGCCGCTAAGGCGGATATCGGTCAGTCCCAAGAAGAATTCGCCGCGCTCGCTCGCCATCTCGAAAGCCTGGCTGCGGCGCTGTCAGATGCGGCTGACGATGCGCCCGAAGGCATCACGGAAGCCATGAGGATGAAACCCGGAATGGCAATGGGCAGCAGCCTGCTCGGAAAACGGGCTGGCGGCGCGGCCGATTCCGATCCTTCGAAGATCCCAGCCGAACACGTATTCCATCTGATGCTGCAGAACTGCACGAACTGCCACGCCAAGTTCAGGGAGAAACGGCAGTAGGCAAGGCATCGACTTCACCCGATGCCGGACTAGGTGACATTGACGACAATCGACAGGAATCCTGCAATGTTCGTACAGCCCGTCGACTACTTCCTCGCAGTCTGGTTCGTTCTGGCGGGCCTGAGCACGGCCTATGTTGCGTGGGACCAGTTCCGCAACAACCCCGAACCCGTGGTGATGAAATGGGGTTTCATCCTGGTCACGCTTTATATGGGGCCGCTGGGGCTGCTGATCTACGTGCTGGCCGACAAGGAGCCTCGGCCAGGCGAACATGAGGCGTTCACCAAACCGCTCTGGAAGCAAGGCGTCGGCTCGACGATCCACTGCGTCGCCGGAGACGCCACCGGGATCATCCTTGCTGCGGCAATCACCGCCGCTCTCGGGCTGCCGATGTGGATCGATCTTGTTGTCGAGTACGTTGCCGGTTTCGCATTCGGCCTGTTCATCTTCCAGTCGCTGTTCATGAAATCGATGATGGGCGGCACCTACTGGGAGAATGTCCGCAAGAGCTTCATGCCGGAATTCATCAGCATGAATTTCATGATGGCGGGCATGGCGCCGATCATGAGCTTCCTGATGATGGGCAGCGACATGCGGGCCATGGAACCGACCGAGCTCCTGTTCTGGGGCGTGATGTCGTTCGGCGTGATCGTTGGATTCGTCACCGCATATCCCGCCAACATATGGATGGTGGCCCGTGGACTGAAGCACGGGCTGATGACCGAACGCGAACCGGAGCTCGACAAGGCAAGGGAAGGCAGGCGCGAGCACGCACATAGCGGCGCGAAAGCCGGGATGGTGGGGCAACACGCTTACGCGCGCCTCGATGAACATGCCAAGCCCAGACATGCCAACCCAGGCGGCAATCCCGGGCCTGGCCATCATGGATCCGGCCATGGCTCCTCCCACGGCGATGGGGGAGGAGGGTTGCGTGGTTCGCATGGCGGTCACAACGGTATGGAACCGGATGCAACTGTGCCGCAACTCGCGGCCTTCGGCGGCGTGTCCGTACTCGCGCTGGCGCTCGGCATGATCGCTCCGGCCAACTGGGTGAACCTCACCCTCAGCGCGCGAGACGTAGGCGGCGCCATCATGCCGCCCGGCATGATCATGGACCGCGACACGCCGGCTGCAGCGATGCTGGACATGGCCGCCGTGCATCCTCGCCTGATCACGGCCAGCCATGGCTTGGAGGTTCGCGGCGACCGGGAACTGGAAGCCAGGATGGAGAACGGGGTAAAGGTGTTCGACCTGGAAACCTCGGTCATCCGCTGGGCGATCTTGCCGGACGTGAAAGTCGACGCCTATGCGATCAACGGCCAGGTTCCCGGCCCACGGCTGCATATCCGGCAAGGCGACCGGGTGCGCATCAACGTCACGAATCGCCTGCCGGAGAGTACGACCATCCATTGGCACGGGTTGATCCTGCCGAACGAAATGGACGGCCCGGCCGAGATCACGCAGGAGCCGATCCCGCCCGGCGGCAGCTACCGATACGAATTTACGGCAGGCCAATCGGGAACCTACTTCTATCACTCGCATGACCATGTCGATCGCCAGCAGGCGCTCGGACTCTACGGTGCACTCATCATCGATCCCGCCAATCCCCAGGACGAGATTGCGGCAGACCACGACTATGTTATCCAGCTTCAGGAATGGCTGATGCGGGAGGGCCTGACTTTTCCGTCGATGCCGATGGACGGCGGGCAGCCGAATTATTTCACCATCAACGGCCGCGCCTATCCGTCGACGGACACGATCAGGATGAAGGTCGGCGAAACTCTGAAGGTGCGCTTCATCGGCACCAATAATGGGTTTATCCACCCTATGCACATCCACGGCGGTCCCTTCGAAGTTGTCGCCCGCGACGGCGAGACCATCCCGGCGTCGGCACGATTCCTTGCCGACACAGTCAACGTCGGACCAGGGCAACGCTACGATGTCGTCTGGCGGGCACGTCGGCCCGGAAAATGGCTGATCCATTGCCATATCGGGCATCATACGACCAACAACAATGTCGAAGAGAAGGGCGGTGGCGGACTGATGGTCGTAATCGATGTGCAACCCTGAAGCCCGCTCCGCAAGGCGAAACGTAGATGGATATCCTTGCCATCTACGGCGGCCTGTTTGCTCTTGCCTTCGCTGCGGCGACCATCCTCCCGGCGCAGTCGGAGGCCGCCCTTGCAGGGCTCCTCGCCATGGATTCGTTCTCGCCCGCAATGCTGGTTCTTGTCGCCAGCCTGGGCAACGTCCTGGGTTCTGTGGTGAACTGGGGTCTTGGTCGAGGGATCGAACGCTTCCGGGACAGGCCCTGGTTTCCGCTGCGTCCCGCGACGCTCAACCGCGCCACGAACTGGTATCGCCGTTATGGAAGGTGGTCGCTCCTGTTAAGCTGGATGCCGATCGTCGGCGATCCACTGACCATGGTCGCTGGGGTTTTGCGCGAGCCGCTATGGAGCTTTGTCTTAATCGTCGCCCTCGCGAAGGTTTCGCGTTATCTGGTTGTCGCCGGAGCGGTGCTGGGCCTGATGTAAAACCGAAATCGCGGACATCGCAGCAGGCGTTGCGTTCACTTTTTGGTTGCAATGCGACAAAGCGGCCGCGGCGACCTTGACAAATCAGACGAACAATTGTCGGAAGGGTGCGATGAGGACTCTTGGTCGAACTACGATCCTAGGAAGCATACCGCTCCGAGCAATGCTGGCGGTCGTGTTCCTGGT
This sequence comes from Mesorhizobium sp. WSM4837, assembly GCF_055811435.1. Classification (NCBI taxonomy): domain Bacteria; kingdom Pseudomonadati; phylum Pseudomonadota; class Alphaproteobacteria; order Hyphomicrobiales; family Phyllobacteriaceae; genus Mesorhizobium; species Mesorhizobium sp. WSM4837. Next base: position 28,252 of record NZ_JBVVQE010000025.1, on the reverse strand, counting down.
CGTGTCGGCTCTTCAGCCTGGTCTGTTCGCCGCAGCCAATGCCACGGGTTTTCATGCCGGGGCGGATATTCAGGCCGGGGTGGATCTCCAGGCCGAGACACCCGCACACGATATGGGCCATCACGGCGCAACGGCGGACGACGCGGACACGTCGGAGCATCATCACGGCGACAAGCAATCCTCTGACAAAACCTGCGAAGTCCATTGTGCACCGGCACATGCGGTGCCGGTCGAATGCCCTGACTTGGAGCATGTTGTCTCCCGCTGCTTTGCGTCGGTCGTTGCCGTGACTTTGCCGCTTGGCGAATACACAGCGCTGATAAGGCCCCCCAAACACATCTGAACTGACGCGCCCTCTTCGGGCGTTCGCGCGCAGCGTCGGGAATCCGTTCCCGCGCGGCCAAACGCATACGTCATGCTTCAGGTCTACAATGAAAATCGCAAGCTCCGCGATGCTCGCATCGCTGTTAGTTACCGGATGTGCGGCGACCACGCCGCCGGACATCCTTCCCACCTTCAATCCGGCCGATCCGGCAATGGGCGTCCGTGATGCGCACTACCATCCGGTCGTCGTCTATAGCCACCGGGAGCCAGTCGACCCGCAGAATTGGCGGCGTCTCAATGAAGAACGCTCCTCTGCGAACCCGGGAGCCGGATCATGAAGCGCCGGCCCCTGACCATAGCTGCGATGGTAACCATCCCGCTGATCGCTGCCGGATGCACGACAAGCGGGGCCCTTGATGGCATCTCAGCCCCCATGGCTGGTTTCACGACAGTCGCGGCACGTGCCGAATCCGTGACCGGCAAGAAAACCGTCTGGGTGCAATCCAGCGAGGAAGCGCGGACGGTTTCAGAGCGCGTGAAAAGCCTCGTCCAGAAGAAAACAATCGGTCCGGACACCGCGGTGCAGGTCGCCTTGCTCAACAACAAGGGCCTGCAGGCCGCCTACACCGAGATCGGCCTGTCGGCGGCCGACATGTGGCAGGAATCGATGCTCGTCAATCCGACGATCTCGATCGGCATGATCGGCGTCGATCCTGTGCGGACGATTGAAGGAGCGGTGGTCAGCAACATCCTTGCGCTGGCGACTCACAAGCGGCGCATCGCAGTCGCGGATGCACGTTTTCGTCAGGCCCAGCTCCGCGCCGCCGAAGAAACGTTACGACTGGCCGCGGACACGCGGCGGGCCTGGATCAACGCCGTCTCGGCCTGGGAGAGCGTTTCCTATCTGAGCAAGGCGCAAGCCGCCGCCGATGCTGCCTCCGAACTCGCTCAAAAACTTGGAGAGACGGGCGCCTTCACAAAGACCGGCCAAGCCCGCGAACACGTCTTCTATGCCGAGATCACCGGTCAGGCGGGGGAGGCGCGGCTCGCCGCCCGCACCGCCAAGGAAGAGCTCACCCGGCTGATGGGTCTATGGGGACCGGATGTCGATTACTCAGTCCCCAACATGCTTCCAGCCTTGCCCAAAGGCGCCAAGGCCAAACGCGCAATCGAGGCGGAGGCGCTAAGAAATCGCGTCGACCTTGAGATCGCGAAACTAGAGCTGGAAGCGCTGGCGAAATCCTACGGTCTGACCGAGGCGACGCGCTACGTCAGCGATCTGGAGTTACTATCCGGTGTGGAGGTGGAACGCGAGGAGTCGGAGGAGGGTGCGACGGAAACGAGTGTCTCACCCACTCTCGAGCTCGAGTTCGTCATTCCGATTTTTGACACCGGCGAGGCACGCATGCGCAAGGCCGAGCTTGGTTACATGCAAGCCGCAAATCGGATGGCCGAAAAGGCGGTCAACATCCGGTCGGAGGCCAGATCCGCCTATGACGCCTACCGTTCGACTTACGACATTGCTCGGCACTATCGGAACAATGTCGTGCCGCTGCGAACAAAGATCGAGGCGGAGTCGCTCCTCACCTACAACGGCATGATCACCAACACGTTCGAGCTGCTGGCGGACACACGCGCGAAAATCAGCTCGATCATGCTTTCCCTCAACGCCAAGCGCAATTTCTGGCTGGCCGACGTCGGCCTCGGGACCGCCATCCACGGTGGCGGCGCAGGCTCGCCCGGCGGCGGCGACGCACCGGCAGCAGCCGAAGCGGGCGCCGAAGGCCACTGAACCTCAAGGAGAAGAAAATGCTTTCAAGACGTCAGTTGCTTGGCGCGGGAGCCCTGCTCGCCGGCGCCACTGCATGGACCAAAACGTCCGCGATGGGGCTGCCCGACGCTGCAATCATGGAGTCCCCCGACATGCAGCCTCCGATCTTCCCAACGAGCGGACCGGACTACCAGCCGGTCGTGACGCTCAACGGCTGGACCCTTCCGCAGCGCATGAACAACGGCGTGAAGGAGTTCCATCTGGTGGCCGAGCCGGTCGAGCGCGAGATGTCGCCCGGCATGACTGCCTATCTCTGGGGCTACAACGGTCAATCTCCCGGCCCGACCATAGAGGCGGTCGAGGGCGATCGAGTCCGCATCTTCGTAACAAACAAACTGCCGGAGCACACGACGATCCATTGGCACGGCATGATCCTGCCCAACGGCATGGACGGAGTGACCGGTCTAACCCAGCCCGGCATCCCGCCCGGCAAGACCTTCGTCTACGAGTTCGACCTCGTGAAGAGCGGCACATTCATGTACCACCCGCACGCCGACGAAATGGTCCAGATGGCCATGGGCATGATGGGCTTCTTCGTCATTCATCCCAAAGACCCGAAGTTTATGCGCGTGGACCGCGATTTCGTATTCCTGCTGAACGCCTTCGACATCGAACCGGGGTCGTACGTCCCGCGCATCATGGAGATGACGGATTTCAATCTCTGGGCATGGAACAGCCGCGTTTTTCCGGGGATCAGCCATCTTCCAGTGGCGAAAAACGACCGGGTCAGGGTCCGGGTGGGCAACCTGACCATGACCAATCATCCGATCCACATGCATGGCTACGATTTCGAGGTGACCTGCACCGATGGCGGCTGGGTCCGGCCGGAGGCGCGGTGGCCGGAGGTGTCGATCGACATCCCCGTCGGCGCCATGCGGGCATATGAGTTCGAAGCCAAATACGAGGGCGACTGGGCGATTCATTGCCATAAGTCGCACCACACAATGAACGCCATGGGCCACGACGTGCCCACGTTTATCGGCGTCGACAACTCGAAGGTCACCGACAAAATCCGCCGGGTCCAGCCCGAATACATGGCCATGGGTGACCGCGGCATGGCCGACATGGGCGAGATGGAGATGCCGCTTCCCGACAACACGATCCCGATGATGACCGGCTGGGGCCAATTCGGCGCCATCGAGATGGGCGGCATGTTCTCGGTGGTGAAGGTTCGGGAGGGTCTCGCCTCGAGCGATTACGCCGATCCGGGCTGGTACCAGCATCCGGAGGGAACCGTGGCTTACGAATGGAAGGGGGATGTCCCCGCTCCGACGAAATCAGGCGACGCAAAAACGATGGCCCCGGCAGCGCACGGCGGTCACGGCAAACAGGGATGAGAACCGAAACCCCTCAACCTCAACCATGAGAGAAAGTGCAGCATGAAACATTTAATCGCAGCGGCCGTTTTGATGGCGGTCAGTTCGGGAACAGCTCTTGCCGGTGGAACGCATGCCGGAGGCCATGGCGACAAGGCCGCCACGATGCCGATCGGCAGCCCTGGCGAGGCTCGCAAGGCAAAGCGGACCATCAACATCTCGATGTCGGAGAAGGACGATGGAAAAATGTTGTTCCAGCCGGCCGTGCTCAAGGTGAAGAAGGGCGAGACCGTTCGCCTGGAGTTCGTCAACAAGGGCCAAGTCGACCACGAATTCGTCATGGACGTCCATGACGGGATCATGGAGCACAAGGCGCTGATGGAGAAATTCCCCGAGATGGAGCACGCCGATCCCAATTCGATCCGGCTGGCGCCCGGCGCCAGAGGCGAGATCATCTGGACGTTCGCCAACGCCGGCGAATTCGGCTTCGCCTGCCTGATCCCGGGTCACTACGATTCCGGCATGAAGGGCGACATCAGCGTCGCTCACTAACCCTCAAACCCGCAAAGGAAGCAGCCATGAAACTATTGGTAAAGGCACTATCGACCCTGGCCCTCGCGCTCGCCATCGGCGGGAGCGCGCTCGCACAGGAATACGTTAAAGGCGAAGTCGTCAAAATCGACGCTAAGCAGAAGAAGCTGACAATCAAACATGAGCCGCTGGCGAATCTCGACATGCCCGCTATGACGATGGTGTTCGTCGTCGCGGAGGACGCCATGCTCGATAAAGTCAAAACGGGTCAGGCGATAGAGTTCAAAGCCGATCGCGTGAACGGGCGCATCACGGTCACGGAAATCAAGTAGGCGAGGTGCGTGGATGGCAGGCCGTCGGAAAACGTCGGCCCGCCATCGCGAGTGGCTGCCAAGATCCTTTTGGGGATGCCGCACTGTCGACCGCGCTACGATCGTTCTATCGGGACGATCGATGACCCCTGTGGCCCTCGAAACCAAGGATGCGGTCCACGTCGATAGGTTCACCTAATTTCGAAATCGAGCTGAGTACCTATGACATCCAGCAATCGCGCTCGAACGGAGATCGATGTTCTCATTTCGGAGGTCGAGCAGCGCAACGAACTGCGCACCGCGCTTTGGCGGTTCGTGGCCTTGTTCGTGTTCGCGCTCTCCGTCGCGCTTGAACCGGATATCGTCAATCACGAGATCCACCTCACGCTGCTGAGCGCCTATGCCGCGATCACCTTTCTAGCTGTAGGCCTGGTGATTACGAGGTTATTCCGCCCATGGCTAAACTGGATTTATGTTGCAGTAGACGCGTCGCTCGTCATCTATCTGACCGCCGAGCACCTCCTTGACTCCGCCTCTTCCTTGGTCGATGCGCTGGCAACGCCAAGCCTCGCGATCGCGTTTGTGCTTCTTTCACACGCGAGCATGCGCATGCGCGCGGGGCCGGTTGCCGCCTTCGCACTCATCGTTATTCTTGGCTCCTCGGCGGTTGTCTTGATGCCGATTTGGGAGGACGGTTTTGGAGCCGTCTTCCGCCTCTCTTCGGAAGAAACTCAGGCAGCGGGGGTTCGGCTTGTGGCTTTCACCGTCGTCGCGGCGATCCAGATCGTTCTGGTATTGGACATCCGGCGGCTGGTGCAAGAAGCGGTCGCAAGTTCTAGCGAGCGGGCGAACTTGACCCGCTTCTTTGCTCCCGAGACGGCTGAGCGCTTGGCAACGGAGGGTGCGAATCTTGGTCTTCGCCGCCAGGAAGCGGCGATACTGTTCGTCGATATCCGAGGCTTCACGAGGCTCTCGGAGACGATGCCGCTGGAGGAGATAGCATCCCTCCTCACCGAATACAGGCGGCGGGTGACGCAGGCGGTATCGGGATGTGATGGGGTCGTGGACAAATTCATCGGCGATGGCGTCATGGCTGTATTCGGCTTTCCTTTGCCGCTCGCGACCGCTGCGCTCCGAGCGTTCGAATGCGCGGTCGAGTTGTCCAACTTTCTCGATGTGTGGAGCGAGATCAGGATGCGCGACGGCGAGGAACCCCTCAGTTTCGCGATCGGCGTTCACTACGGCCACGTGATCGGGGGCGTCATACCGGGAGAACATCATAGCGAATACACCGTTATCGGCGATTCGGTAAATCTGGCCGCCAGGCTTCAGGCGATGTGCAAGCTAACGGACGCTCGCATCGTCATCTCGGATGAACTCGCCTGCAAACTGCCGCGGCATTGGAGGACGCCTGAGTGGCAAACGCAGAGGGCTGCAACCGTCCCGGGCCGATCTGAAACCGTCGACGTCCATCTGCTGCCAACGCAGGCGTCAAGGATACAAAGTTACCAATCGCAGGGTCCCGATCGGAACGCTACACGGCCGGCCGATGCGCCGCGCGCCGTGCGACCTGTCACGGCGACGGTTAGGCCAGAAACCCGGTCGGCCGCATCAGGGGTATAAGCCGCTATTATCAGTTGAAGATCGGACGATCCGGTGACCTCACATTCACGGGTATCAAGACGAGGGGACCGCACAAAATGTCATCCAGAGATATTCTTTCCAATCGTCATGTAAGGCTCGGCTCAGAGGCATCACCATTGGATATTTTCGCGTGCCTACACTCACATACGCCGGATAATTACAGCGAACGCGCGCACGATGCCTGCCGGTATCTTCATACCTGATGGCGCCGCTCGCGTCCGTTTCGACTAAACCGATGGCAACGTCATAGTCGCCATCTTGCGAGACGCTATTGTTCAGGACGCTGAGCTGAACCGAGGTGGCATCCGGAAAATTGGCAGTGTAAAAGACCAGTTGCTCCGCCGCCATCGAGGGCGTAGCCATCAACACGCCGGCAAAAAATGCAATGGCGCGCATCTCCTCCTCCCGAGGATCCAAGACGATGCTATCATCTCTCGCGTCGATATTCGATTCGATTCTACTCTCCGGCAGTGGGCCGCGCCCATGACATCGCGTTTGTAGCGAACGGCTTGTGCGCCGTTCACAAGAAGGTCACAAATCCCGGAAACACTATCGTCCGGTGGCTCCCTATGCCAAAATGTGGTCGATGACGAACTTGTTCGGTTTCGGAAGAATGCTCTTACTGCTGGCCGTATTCGGGCTGGCCTTTGCACCCTTGGGAGCTTCGCCCTCGAGTGCCGCTGTCGCCGGGCCAGCTTTATCGATCATGCAAGACAACATGCCTTGCTGCCCGGATGGCAAGCCAATGGTGCCGGACTGCGGCAAGGATTGCCCGTTGGCCGTTTTGTGCGTGTCGGGGATGGTCAGCGCCCCGCTTGCCGAAGCGCACTCCTTCTTTCTCCTTGCGCCGGTCGGCGACGACTTCCTGAACGGCAAAGACCTGATCCTACCCTCGCTTATCGGCGAACCGCCCCCGCGACCACCCAAAGCCTGACTGGCAAATAGGCGCGTTTAGCGCCGCGACCCGTGCAGAGGAAGGCCGCATGGGCCGTTCGCATGACGTTGTCATGCTCGCGCCGTGCGCAAGCGCGGAACACTGTCAGTCGGAAACATTGATCATGAAGTCGAAACTCGCATTTCGCACCGCGATGCTTGCGCTTGCATCCGTCACTGTCGCTTCCCAAGCGGCCAAAGCAGCGCAAGAGGACTACGAATTCCAGCTCGTTGAGAACGAGATCAAGGAAGGGGGCGGCACCATCGTCGCCGTTAGGCTCCTCGACAAGAGGACAGGCGCTCCGGTGGCCAACGCCGTCGTGTTCGCCACCAGAATGGACATGGCTCCGGACGGAATGGAGGCGATGAGCACGCCCGTCGAGGCGCTGCCGCCCGAGGAGCCCGGCATCTATCGCTTCAAGACCAACCTCACGATGGCGGGCGGCTGGCGATTCTCGCTTGCCGCCAAGGTCCAGGGCGAGACCGAGACGGTCGAGCGCCGCCTGGAATTCAAGGCCGTCCAATGAAAAGGTTCGGCTCATTCCTGACCCTCGCCGTATTGACGGCAGGGGCTGGCGCCGGCGGATACTCGGCCGGACAACATGATCTATCCGTCTCGGACATCGTGCAAATGATCGAGACGACCATCGGGCGCCCGCTCAACGCGGAACCGAAGCCGGCGACTGCCGATCCGGCTCCCTCTGGTCACGTCATCTACTACCGCCATCCCGACGGAGATCCCGCCTATTCGTCGACACCAAAGCGCACCGAAGATGGCCGGGATTTCGTGGCGGTTCTGGCAAGCGAGGATGTGAGCTTCGAGTTTCGCCCCGAGATGAAGGTAGGCGGCGAAGCGGTGGCGCCGAGCAACCGGAAGATCCTCTACTACCGCAATCCCATGGGCCTGCCGGACACGTCTCCTGTGCCGAAGAAGGATTCCATGGGGATGTACTACATTCCCGTCTTCGAAGGTGAAGCGGATGACGGCTCGACCGTCAAAGTCTCGCCAGGAAAGCTGCAACGGACAGGCGTGAAGACAGCGCTGGCCACCAGAGGCGCGATCAAACGTCCGGTCCGGGTCCCCGGCACAGTCACGCTGGACGAGCGCCGCGTCAGCGTCGTCTCGACTCGCACCGAGGCTTTCCTTGAGGAAGTGGCTGACGTGACGACTGGAACGGCGATTGAAAAAGGCCAGCCGCTGGTGCGGTTCTACGCCAAGGAGATCGCCGCGGCAGGTGCGCTTTATGCCGCCGACCTGAAGGGCGACGCGCGTGGAGGCGCGGTCGCAGGCAGCCTACAGCGTCTGGAAAATCTCGGCGTCCCTGCGGAAGCGATTGCTGAGATCGAGAAGACGAAGAAGGTGCCGATCTCGGTTACGCTGATGGCGCCCCGCAGCGGCGTTGTCCTGGAGCGCTTGGCCGTCGACGGCATGATGGCGGAGGCAGGCCAGACCCTGTTCCGGATCGCCGATGTTTCGACCCTCTGGGTAATGGCCGATGTGCCGGAATACGAGTTGAGTTCGGTTCGTATCGGGGACAAGGCGACCGTCCGCATCCGCAGCCTTCCGGGCAAGGTGTTCGAAGGCAAGGTCGGTCTGATCTACCCTGAAATCCAGGGGCAGACCCGGACCGCGAGGATTCGCATAGAACTCCCCAATCCCGGGGGGCTGCTGCTTGCCAACATGTATGCCGAGGTGGAGATCGCGACGGGCGGCACTGATCCTGTCGTGGCCGTGCCCGACAGCGCCGTCATCGACACGGGGGACCGCCAGGTTGTGATCGTCGACAAGGGCGAAGGCAGCTTTGAGCCGCGCGACGTGAAGATCGGTATGCGAGGCGACGGTATGGCCGAGATCATGGAGGGCCTTGCCGAAGGCGAAAAGGTCGTTGTCTCGGCTAACTTCCTGATCGATGCCGAAAGCAACCTGAAGGCCGCGCTCAGCGCGCTGACGCCTGCGGAGGCGCAGCCATGATCGCAAAGCTCATTGCCTGGTCGGCCCGAAATCTGATCCTCGTATTCTTCGCGACCGCACTTGCCGCTGCCGCGGGGGTCTATGCGGTCAAGACCTTGCCGCTGGATGCCATACCGGACCTCTCCGACGTCCAGGTCATCGTGTTCACCGATTATCCGGGCCAGGCCCCACAGGTCGTCGAGGACCAGGTCACCTATCCGCTGACGACCTCTATGCTGACCGTGCCACGGTCGAAGGTGGTGCGCGGTTTCTCCTTCTTCGGCGTATCCTTCGTCTACGTGATCTTCGAGGACGGCACCGATCCCTATTGGGCGCGGAGCCGGGTGCTCGAATATCTGAACGCGGCCGCCAGCCGTCTGCCCGACGGCGTTTCTCCAGCACTCGGACCGGACGCGACAGGCGTCGGCTGGGTTTACCAGTACGCCGTCGTTGCCAAGGAATTGTCCCTCGCGGAACTCCGTTCCCTGCAGGACTGGGTGGTCCGCTTCGCAGTCTCGAAGGCAGAAGGGGTGTCCGAGGTCGCAAGCGTCGGCGGTTTCGTGAAGCAGTACTCGATCGTGATCGATCCCTCGCGGATGCGCGCTCAGGGCGTGACGCTTTCGGAAATCGGCGAAGCGGTTCGTACCAGCAACATGGACACGGGCGGCCGCACGGTCGAGATCTCCGAGTTCGAATTCATGGTGCGTGGACGCGGCTACCTAAAGAGTGCGTCCGACATCGAAAGCATCGCGTTGAAGTCGGTCAGCGGCGTGCCGCTCAGGCTCGGCGACGTCGCCAAGGTCGAGATTGTGCCTGACGAGCGCCGCGGCATCGCCGAACTGAACGGCGAGGGCGAGGTCGCGAGCGGCATCGTGCTGCAGCGGGTCGGCGCGAACGCGCTCACCGTCATCGAGAACGCCAAGGAAAGTCTCGCTGAGATCGAAAGGAGCCTGCCTGAAGGTACCGAGATCGTGCCCGTCTACGATCGTTCAAAGCTCATCGAGGCTGCGATCGAGACTCTGAAGTCGACGCTGGTGGAGGAGAGCATCGTGGTAGCCCTCGTCACCATCGTGTTCCTGCTTCATGTGAGGAGCGCATTGGTCGCCATCATCATGCTGCCCGTCGGCATCCTGATGGCTTTTGCCGCTATGAAGCTGCTTGGCCTCGGCTCCAATATCATGAGCCTCGGTGGCATCGCTATCGCCATCGGGGCGATGATCGACGCGGCGATCGTCATGATCGAGAACGCGCACAAGCACCTGGAACGGGCGCCTCCGGGCAAGCCCCGCATCGAGGTTTTGATCAAGGCTGCAGCCGAGGTCGGGCCAGCGCTGTTCTTCAGCCTGCTCATCATCACCGTCTCGTTCCTGCCGATATTCACGCTTGAAAGCCAGGAAGGCCGTCTGTTCGGTCCGCTCGCCTTCACCAAAACCTTCGCCATGGCGGCCGCAGCGCTGCTCTCGGTGACACTGGTGCCCGCTCTGATGGTGATGCTGGTGCGCGGCCGCATCGTGCCGGAGCACAGAAATCCGCTCAACAGGCTGCTTATCGGGCTCTACCGGCCGATCATTGCCAGTGTGCTGAGGGCAAAGACGCTCACGATCCTGCTCGCCATTGTCGCCCTTGGAGTGACGGTTTGGCCCGCGCGCCAGCTCGGCAGCGAGTTCATGCCGAACCTCGACGAGGGAACGTTGATGTACATGCCGACGACGCTGCCGGGCCTGTCCGTCACGAAAGCCGCCGAACTGATGCAGATGCAGGATCGGATCATCAAGTCATTCCCTGAGGTAGAGTCTGTCTTCGGCAAGGCGGGCCGGGCGCAGACCGCGACCGACCCTGCGCCGACCGAGATGTTCGAGACCATCATCAATCTCAAGCCGAAATCGGAGTGGCGGCCAGGGGTCACGTCGGAAAGTCTGAAAACCGAGATGGACACCGCGCTGCAGTTTCCGGGTGTGTCGAATGCCTGGACGATGCCGATCCGCGCCCGCATCGACATGCTGTCGACGGGCATACGCACGCCCGTCGGGGTCAAGGTCTACGGCACCGACCTCGGCGAGATGGAAAATGTCGCGCGCCAGATCGAGGCGGTACTCAGGGCGGTGCCGGGCACGTCGAGCGCTTATGCCGAGCGGGTGATCGGCGGTTACTATCTCGACATCGTGCCCGACCGGGCAGCCCTCGGACGCTACGGCCTGTCGATCGGCGACGTGCAGGACGTGATCTCCATGGCGCTCGGCGCAAAGGTGATCACGTCCACGGTCGAAGGCCGCGAACGCTATGGCGTCGCCATGCGCTATCCACGCGCGCTGAGAAGCGATCCCGGTGCGATCGCCCGCGACGTGCAGATCGCACTGCCTGGCGGCGGCTTCGTACCTCTCGGAGAGGTGGCCAAGGTCGAACTCACGCGCGGCGCGACCTCGATCCGCACCGAGAACGGGCAGCTCGCAGTCTACATCTTCGTCGACATCGCTGGCCGTGATCTCGGCGGCTATGTCAACGAGGCGCAACAGGCCGTCGCCGCCGAGGTAAAACTGCCGCCCGGTTATTCGGTCGCCTGGAGCGGGCAGTTCGAATATCTCGAACGTGCCCAGGCACGGCTGAAAATCGTCGTGCCGCTGACGCTCGCGCTGATCTTCCTGCTGCTCTATCTCAACTTCCGGGCGCTGACCGAGACGCTGATCGTCATGCTGTCGCTGCCATTCGCAATCGTCGGCGGCATTTGGATGATGTGGTGGCTGGGCTTCAACATGTCGGTCGCGGTCGCGGTGGGCTTCATCGCGCTCGCCGGCGTGGCCGCCGAAACCGGGGTCATCATGCTGATCTATCTGGACAACGCGTGGAGCGAGGCGAAGGCCAGATGTGTGGCCGGGAAGCGGAGTTTGACCAAGATGGACCTGAACGAGGCGATCATGTTCGGCGCCGTCGAGCGCGTACGCCCGAAGATGATGACGGTGGTCGCCATTATGGCGGGCTTGCTGCCCATCCTGTGGAGCACGGGCACCGGATCGGAGGTCATGCAGCGGATTGCCGTGCCCATGATCGGCGGCATGATTTCTTCAACGATCCTGACGCTGGTGGTGATTCCGGCCGTCTACGGCATCGTCAAGGGCTGGCGGTTGCCGAGCCGGAGTGCGGTCGAGGAGCCAAGAGCAGACGGTCGGCTGAAGTTGGCCGCGGAATAGGAGCGAAAAATGATGGACCAGATGATGTCGGGCGGCATGTGGGGCATGGGCGTAGCAGGCTTCATCCTCCTCGCTCTGGTCGTTCTCGCGATCGCCGCCTTGATCAAGTTCCTGTTTTTCAGATGACAATCGCGGCAACCAAGGCGCGCGGTCTGAACCGGGCGCCCTCAGACGAGGCTTCTAGGCCGCCATTTTCCGGCAGCTCGCTGCGCAGCTGCGGCAGGCCTCGACGCATTCCTGCATGTCGCCAATGCGCTCGCAGTCATCCGCACATTCGTTGCAGATCTCGGCGCATTCGTCACAGGTATGCTTGTGGTGCTCGGAACCGATGAGCATGAAATGCGCCGATGTCCGGCAGATTTCGGCGCACGCCATCATCAACGTGAAGTGTTGTTTTTCGGTGTGTTGGCCGCCCAGTTCCAGGCAGTGGCCCATCGCGGTCGAAAGGCACACGGAATAGCAGCGCAGGCATTCGTCGATGCAGCTTTTCATTTCGGGGCTAAGGTGATGCATGGGGGTGTCCTTTCTTCGATTCGAGGAGCGCGCTACAGGCGCCTCCTAACGATCACTTTGCGTTGGTTCTCAAGCCACTGCTTGAACTCGGCGATTTGGGAAATTGATGGTCGTGGTCCAGCGCGTTGGCGCTCCAGACAGAAGCAAACCGACAGCGAAGCAGATGAAAAAAGCTGCCTTCGCCCGCCGAAGTATCCGCAAGAGTGCAATGCATGACATGCTGCGTAACGGAAGCGCGAAAACTTTGTTCCGATGCGGCGGGCGCGGGTGTCGACGGAGCGGCTGCTTCTAACGCTGCGGAGCCGTCGACCCCTCATGCTGCTTCCGCCACCCGTACGGGGTCAGGCCCCGCGGCTTGTATAGCGATAGCGCCGCAGGCACGAGCAACACGAGCAGCCCTCCCGCGGCGTGGATCACAGGTGATATCCTCAGTTCCCGAAGATCAACCCTGGAAAACGTCGTCTCTGCTGCGATGTCTGACAGATAGCCAATCAGATTCAGCTGAAGCAGCAGGACGACGGTGACAAGAATATTCAGCAGAAGCTTCGCCACGACCCAGTAGTGCCGGAACAGGCCCCAATTGGTGCCCAGCGACACGACAAGCCCGGTGACCAATGAGGCGAGAACCAACGGGACGATGACATACCAGGCGGTCAACTCTATCGCGAGATAGGCTGCGCGCACCATCTGCGAATCCTTGGCTGCCAGGCCGGCGACGGCGAGAGCCAGGAAGCCTGCGACTGCGCCGAGCGTGCCGACAGAGGACGTGACATGCGCAGTGAGGGCTAACTTGCGAACGCCGGGTGCCATAATCATCGTTGTTGCACGCCGGTTTCTGTAACGCCGGAGGACGGCATGTGCCGGCCGGGACCGTGGGGCCCGCCGATACCCGGTGAAGACCACAGCGACAACCAGCAGGACCAGAATGATCGCGACGATCCCCGACACTTTCACCCAGCGCGGTGCGCCGGGGTAGGGGGGCAGGTCGGCCATGTCCGTTCCTCTATCGTCTGTATCGACATATAATGGCGCTCGATTTTATCGAGACGCAATGTCTATATCATGCCACGATGTCTCTTATCTCGACAAAGCTGCCACGTCAGGTATGTTGGGGTGATGCCGAAGCTATGGAATGAAACCATCGATGCGCACCGTCGGGCGGTGCGCGATGCGACCCTCGATGCCACCGCGGCGCTGGTGGCCAAGCATGGACTGCTGTCGGTGACGATGTCACAGATCGCCGAGGAGACGGGAATCGGTCGTGCGACGCTGTACAAGTACTACCCCGACGTTGAAGCGATCCTCGTCGCCTGGCATGAACGTCAGGTCGCCGGCCACCTCGAACATCTGATTGCCATCCGGGGATGAGGCTGGCACCGCTGGCGAGAAGCTCAAAGCTGTGCTCGAGGCCTACGCGTTCATTTCTCACGAGCACCACAGCACCGAACTCGCGGCGCGCCTGCATCGAGGCGAGCACGTCGCCCAGGCGCAGCAGCAGCTCAGCAATTTCATCCGGGACCTGCTCGCTGAGGGTGCAAAGACCGGCGGCTTCCGGGATGATGTCGCGCCCGGCGAGCTTGCAATCTTTTGCCTCCACGCTCTCGCAGCGGCCAGCAACCTGCCATCCAAAGCAGCGGTCCGCCGGCTCGTTGCGGTCACTCTGGCCGGGTTGCGGCCTCTATGCGCCAGCCACAGGTGAACGTGGAGCCGTCATCACATTGCCTCACGCCACGCGCTCCATGCTGACCATACGCACGAGGAATTGCGTAGGAGTTAGCTAATGCAGGATCTGGGCCAGAAATAGCTTGCTGCGCTCGTGGTGCGGGCTCGAGAAGAACTCGGCCGGTGTGTTGATCTCGACGATTTCACCCTGGTCCATGAAGACGACACGGTCGGCCACCTGTCGGGCGAAGCCCATCTCGTGGCTAACACACAACATGGTCATGCCCTCTTCGGCCAGCGAAACCATGGTGTCGAGCACTTCCTTGACCATTTCAGGGTCGAGCGCCGAGGTGGGCTCGTCGAACAGCATGATCTTCGGGCTCATGCAAAGCGAGCGCGCGATGGCCACCCGCTGCTGCTGGCCGCCTGAAAGCTGCCCGGGATATTTGTGCGCCTGATCCGGGATTTTCACGCGATCGAGATAGTGCATGGCGACCTGCTCGGCTTCCTTGCGGCGCATATTGCGCACCCAGATCGGCGCCAGCGTCAGGTTTTCCAAAATGGTCAGGTGCGGGAACAGATTGAAGTGCTGGAACACCATGCCGACATCGCGGCGGATTTCATCGATCTTGTTCAGGTCGCCGGTCAGTTCAATACCGTCCACGACGATGCGGCCCTGCTGGTGCTCTTCCAGTCTGTTGATGCAGCGGATCATGGTGGATTTGCCTGAACCAGACGGTCCGCAGATCACCAGTTTTTCACCGCGCTGGATGGTGAGATTTATATTTTTCAAGACGTGGAAGGCCCCGTACCACTTGTTCACGCCGACCATCTCGACGGCGGTGGGATCGTTTGTCATGGGCAGGGATGGAACGTGCCGGATGGCAGATACGGAAGTCGACATTGCAGCATTCCTAGTGAGCGGCCGGGCCCCGCCGCTCCAGGAAATCGGCGAAGCGGGCGAAGGAGAAGGACAGCGCAAAGAAGATCGCGCCAATGAAGAGAAAGGTCTCGGCGGCCGGCGACGGCCATTCGGGGTCGGCCAGTGCAGCCTTGCCTGAACTGATCAGGTCGAACAGCCCGATGACCAGGACAAGGCTCGTATTCTTGATCATAACGATGATGGTGTTGGCGAGCGCAGGGATCACCACCCGGATGGCTTGGGGCAGGATGACGAGACGTTGTGTGCGCCAAAAGGGCAGGCCGAGCGACGCTGCTGCCTCATACTGCCCGTTCGGGATGGCCTGCAGGCCGCCGCGGATCACTTCGGCGAGATAGGCAGCCGCGAAGATGGTGAGCGCGACAAGCGCGCGCACGAATTTGTCGGGCAGCAGCGCCTCGGGCAGGAACAGCGGCATCATGATCGACGCCACGAACAGGATGGACAGCAATGGCAGTCCACGCACGGATTCGATCAGCACCACCGCGCCGACCCGGACGGCCGGCAGCGTCGAGCGCCTAGCCAGCGCGAGCAGGATGCCGACCGGAAAGGCGATGCCGATGGCGACGACGGTCAAAATCAGCGTCACCGGCAGGCCGCCCCAGGATGAAGTCGGCACTTCGGCCAGTCCGAAGCCTCCCCCCATCAACCAGAAGATCAAAGCGAACGCCGCCACCCAGAGCGCCAGCAGTCGTGACGTCCAGCTCGCCGGACGCACCGACCAGCCGAGCAGCGCCAGAATGAGCAGGCAAACAATGGCTGGGCGCCAGCGTTCGTCGAACGGATAGATGCCGAACAGAAGTTGACCGGATTTGGCATAAATGAAGCTCCAGCAGGCTCCAGTGGCCGCTCGGCAGGCATTCGGGTCGGGGTCGAAGAGCACCGCATCGATCACCAGCCAGCGCAGCATGGGCGGCACGGTGACGAACAGCAGCGCGCCGAACAGCAGCGTGAGCGCGGCGTTGAGCGGTGTGCCGAACAACAGCTTGGCTAGGCGCCGCAGGCCGGCGAACCGGAAATGGTCCGGCGTTGCCTCGGAGGACATGGGAAGAGACATGGCCATGGTCACCGCTCCACGATGGCGATGCGGCGGTTGTACCAGTTGGCCGCGCTCGACAGGGTAAGATTGAGGGCGAGATAGGCGCCGAGGATGATGAAGACGCCTTCGATCGAGTGGCTGGATTTGCTGATGATGGTATTCATCACCGCGAGGAAGTCCGGGTAGCCGACGGCGATCGCCAGCGTCGAATTCTTGACGACATTGATGTACTGGCTGTTGAGCGGCGGGACGATCACCCGCAGCATCTGCGGGATGACAACCAGCCGCAGGATCTTGCCACGTGACAGGCCGAGAGAATGGCCGGCGTCCCACTGGCCACGACCGACCGACAAAACACCGCCGCGTACGATCTCGGCCACGAAACCGGTGGTGTAGATCGTGAGGCCGATGAGGATGGTGCTGAGCTCGGGCGTCAGTTCACCGCCGCCCTGGAAGTTCGAACCCGTGAAGACCGGGAAATCGACGGCGAAGCGAATATCGGCGAGCCACAGTCCCACGACGCCGGCAGCCAGGATCGCCGGCACAACCAAGGGCGGCAAGCGACCACTCCGGGCGAGACCGTAGCTGAGCGCGGCGAGCGTCAGGGCGAACAGGATGATCAGCGCGCCTGTCATGCCGATGTCGATGCTGATGGCCGGCACGACGAAGCCGCGCATGGATGCGTAGACACCGGGCAGCGGATTCAGTGCTTCGCCGACCGGCGGCAGCACCTTCCACCACAACGAATAGAGGAAAATCAAAAGGACGATCGGCGGTGAGTTGCGGGCTATTTCAACCCAGACCCGGCAGGTACCCGCTGCCAGGGGATTGCTGCTCAGCCGGGTGATGCCGACGACGAGGCCAAGGGCGGAGGAGAAGAAGATGACAAGAGCGGAAATGAAGACCGTGTTGGCCAGCCCGACAACGATCGCCCAATAGTAGGGATCGCGCGATTTATAGGTGAGGATGGCCTCGGAAATGATGATCCTGGACGGCATCGTCAGGAAATCGAAGCCAATCGGGATACCGCGCGCCCTTAGATTGGCGAAGGTGGTCGAGACCAGCAGCGCAGCGAAAGCGATGACGGTCGTCACCAACACGCCTTGAATGATGATCGATCTGGTCTTGGCTTCGCTTAGCATACCGGCCTCGGTTCATCAGTTGAAGGGAGGGGCGCGCGCTCGGCACGCCCCGACCAAGGCTCAATCCCATGGGAAGGGATAGTTGAGACCGCCGTCTTTCCACAGCGCATTCATGCCGCGTTCGACCTTGAGCGTGCTGTCCTTGCCCAGGTTCCGGTCCCAGATTTCGGCATAATTGCCCATCTGCTTGATGACGTTGTAGGCCCATTTGTCGTCCAGCCCGAGCGGCGCGCCAAAGCCGGGCTCTTCGCCAAGCACCCGTTTGATCTCCGGATTGCCCGCAGCGAGCTTTTCATCGACGTTCTGCGCGGTGATGCCGTTCGCTTCGGCCCAGAACAGGGCGTTCATTGTCCAGCGCACCACGTCGAAGAGCTGGTCGTCGCCGCGCGCGACAGCCACGCCATTGGGTTCAGCGGCGTGGCCGACCTTGAGGATGTCGTAGTCGTCCGGATTCTTGGCCACCGAGGCACGCTGGCCTGCCGCGGCGGTGCCGTCGGTTACGTAGGAGTCGCAACGACCACCGAAGAAAGCGTCGCGCGCCTGAATGGTCGAGTCGTAGTAGACCTTCTTCATGGAAATCCCAAATTCGTCCTCGGTTTCCTCAATGGCCTTTTCGGTCAGGGAGCCGCCGCCCTGCAGGCAGACGGTCTTGCCGTCGAGCAGTTTCGGCTCAGTGATGTTGTCGGCCTTGCGCACCAGCACACCGTCCGTGTCGTAGAGGTTGATCCAGACGAAACGGACAACCGTATCCCGGGTAAATGTGATGGTGGATGTGCGCGACAGGATGTCGATCTCACCCGTCTGCAGTGCCGGGAAACGTTGGCCGGCGTTGAGCGGAACGTAGCGGATTTTGTCCTTGTCGCCGAGGATGGCGACCGCGAAAGTGCGGCAGATGTCGGAATCGAAACCGCGATAATAACCTTTCTCATCCGGTCGGGAGAGGCCCGGAACGCCCTGGCTAGCGCCGCAGCTGACATAACCGCGTTCCTTGATCTTGTTGACAACGGCCTGTGCCGCCACGTCACTGATGCCGGAAACCACGCCGGCTAGCCCGATTGCCACACTGGCGAGCCACTTTAAACTTCTGCGTTTCATCTTCATTCCCCTTGTTGTTGAGGTTCTTGTTATTCGGCAGCCTTGGCACCGGCCAAGGCAGCTCCGTTCCGCCGGGCTTCGGCAAAAAGGTCGAAGGCTTGGGAAAGATCGGCCAGCAGGTCGTCCAATGCCTCGAGGCCGATCGACAGGCGCCAGACGGGACCTGGCTTCAGCCAGTCGAGGCTTGCCCGGTTTTTTCGCGGATCGCTAACGGCGATCAAAGAATGCACGCCACCCCAGCTCGCGCCGAGCCTGAACAGGCGCATGCGACCGAGAACCTTTGATTGGAGCGAGGCCAGTTCCGGCCGCAGTACGAAGGAAAACATACCTGCCGAACCGGCAAAGTCGCGTTTCCAGGCGGCGTGGCCGGGATGGTCCGGTAGGCTCGGGTGAAGGAGCTGGGCGATTTCGGTCCGCACCGACAGCCACTCCAAGATGCTGCGGGCTGTGGCGTCGGCGTGTCGCATGCGCACCGGCATGGTCATCAAGCCGCGCTCGCATAGCGCGCAGTCCTCTGGCGAAACGCCATAGCCGAGAAATCGCGCCGTATCCTTGAGGCGCCGGAAAAGAGCCTCATCACGCACGGCGAGCGAACCCATCAGCAGATCGCCATGGCCGCCGGCATGTTTGGAAAGCGCCTGCATAGAGATGTCGACGTTGTGGTCGAGCGGCTTGAACAGCAGGTGCGAGGCCCAGGTATTGTCCGCCGCCACCAATGCGCCTGCCTTGTGAGCTACTGCCACGATGGCCGGCACGTCCTGCACCTCCAAGGTGGACGAGCCCGGCGATTCCACCCACACCAGCCGTGTCGTGTCGTCAAGCAGCGCAGCTATTCCAGCGTCGAGCCGGGAATCGTAGGAAACGGCGTGGATGCCGAGCGGCCCCAGAAAACGGGCCATCATGTCGCGCGCCGGACCGTACAGTGTTTCAGGCATAAGCACCCGGTCGCCGCCACGGCAGGTGGCCATGGTCGCCAGCACGATGGCGGCCATGCCGGACGGGACGACAAGCGCGCGCGTCGCGTGCTCTAGCATGGCGATATGATCTTCCAACTGACGGCTGGTCGGCGTGCCGTAGAGCCCGTAGCTGAAGCCGTCATACAGACGCTCGACGCGACGTTCGAAGGATTCCAGATCGTCGAAGACGACGGTCGACGCACGCTCGACAGGCATCGCGAGCGACTGGAACGGCTCTTGCGAACGCTTGGGAGGATGGACATGGGAGGTGTCGTCGCGCTGGGTCATAGGCAACCATAGCCATCTCGCCCATTGCTATCTATGACCGCAACGATAAAGTTCATCCGTTTTTGATATGGCTTATCCATGAACCTGCACGACGTCGATGTCTTCAACGCAATCATGATCACGCGCGGCGCTGGCGCTGCCGCAACGCTGCTCGACACCTCGCAGCCAGCGATCAGCCGCTCGCTCGCGAAGTTGGAGGCCGAACTCGGCTTCAAGTTGTTCGACCGCATCCGCGGAAGGCTGGTACCCACGCGCGAAGGCGAACTTTTCCATGCCGAAGTGAAGGCTAATCTGGTCGGTCTCGACCGGCTGAAGCTGCGAGCGGCCCAGATCAAGGAAGTGGGCACGGGGACGATCCGTGTCGCCAGCTTGTCGGCACTGGGGCACGGGCTGGTGCCGCGCGCCATCGTGGCCTTTTCGCGCAAGCATCCGCAGGTGCGCATCAGTTATCAGGTGCGCACCTCCAATGTGGTGCGCGATCTGGTGGCGTCAGGCAGTTTCGACATCGGGCTCGCCGCTGACGAGGTGGACACGAGCGGTGTGCTCCACAGCGTCTTCAACACGCCGCGCGCGGTTTGCGTGATGCCGAAGAACCATCGACTGGCGGAGAAGGCGGTGATCACGCCAACCGATCTCGCCGACGAGCCGTTCCTGGCATTGTCACCGGAGGACACGGTGCGGGTTGCGATGGACCAAGTTTTCGCCGCGCAGGGCGTGCGCCCGCGCATCCTGATCGAGACCCCCTATGGCCTGACGATCGCCATTCTTGCTGCAAAAGGCATGGGAATCGGCCTGGTCAATCCGTCCGTTATCGCCGACCGCATGATCGCTGGCATTATCGCAATACCATTCGAGCCGGCGGTCCATTTCCGAGCGCTGATCCTGCGACCGCCAGACGGCATCAACTCGACTCTGATTGCCGATTTCACGGCGGAACTCTATGCCGCGCGCAATGTGCTGTCGGCCGAAGAGTAGGCAAGGGAGCACGTCCATAGTCGCGGCAGGCCCATACCTGTCCAGCATAAGATAAAACGAGTTCCTCGAGACCGTTAAAGTTGGCGGCTGGCCTGCGCGGTGCGCGACAGGGGGGACTTCCGCGCGGCCTGCAAACCCCGATCGCCGAAGTAGCCAATCACATATGCGTCAGCTGCGCTCCCATCCAATATTTGATCCACCAAGCCTAAGACGCTGAGAGCTTTCGTCGTAGTGCCCTTCTATCGACGGCCTTTGCGGCATTCCAGACAGGATCGACATCACCGCTCAGGGAGCGGGACCGAGGGGAGACTTGTCATCCGCCTTCTGACCTGTGAGAGGCTGTTTCGATCAATTCTTCCGGGCCTCGAACTGGAAGCGTGCGGGGACCGGTCGTTGGCCAAATCTCTGAACGGCTCGTTTCGGCGCAATGGCGCCGGGTGCATGTCTGTTCACGATGTTGCCGCCGACTCTACGATGAGAGCTTTGCAGGCCTAAGCGAGGGGAGGTGCTACGCTAGCTTACCACTGACTTCGATCGGAATCTCTGCTGTTTGCACCAATCCAGCTGAATGAATCGGATCGATGCATGGGGAAAAATCGCACGTCGGCGCGCAGTATCGCGCCTTGGCGTAGAAAAGGAAGTGACTCCCGGGCCGGACAAGTTCGACAAATCGAACCGGGTGCAAAAAGGCCAGAAAAGCGATCATTTACAAGCGTTTGATGTGACAACTTCCTCAAAGCGTCGCCCGCCTTAGTGTATCGCAATGGGTAGCAGCGGTGTATCTTCGGTCAAGCGTCATGAACAGCGTTACGACGATGCTATGCCGTCTAGGGGTCTGCCGCGTCGAACTCAATGGCAAATCCCGCGTCAATGGCGCTTCTCGCAATGAGATCGCCGATTTGCCAATCGGTCAGTTCGCAAAGTGGGAACATCTTCCTCACGGCGCTGATCACTTCGAATATCGAAACGCTCGGGTTTCGAACATGATCGATCAGGTACTGGACAATCGCTTTCCGAACATCCACTGAATTTGGCTTCTGCTCCAGCGCGGACATTTCCGGCCTACGCATGGAGCCGCATTTCTGAGCCGTCGACCGCTGTTCCGTCGAAAGCGACGGGAACACCGTGAACGATGCATGTCGCCGCCAGCATCGCCTCCAATTCGGCGTCGGTAGCCTTGCAAGCCGGCATGAGTGTTCGAATGGCGCGGATTGCCTGTGCGATGGAGAGGAACCGGGCCTTGCCTCTGGAGAGGACATAGGCCTCGGCCGCGCTTTCAACCGTGACGGTGTGAAAAGTGTTGGTCATCGACAGTGCCTCCCTGCTCAACCAGTACGACATTCGGGCTATATGCGGCGGCGTTCAAGCATATGTCCGATACCGGACAATCAGGCGGAGGCCAGGCCGAAGTGACGGTGATCGTCGTCGCCGTAGGCACCATGCGTGAGCTTTATCATTCCGGCACGGTCGACGATGGTGATCTCGCCGCGCTTGGCGTGAACCAGCCCCCGATATTCAAGCATTTGGAGGGCAGTGGTAACCCCCGGGCGCCGAGAGCCAAGCATGGTCGCCAGAAATTCATGTGTCAGGTAGACCTTATTGCCTTCAGCGCGGTCATGGACCATCAGCAACCAGCGCGCCAGCCGTTCCTCGATTTTCGAATGACCGTTGACCAGTGCCGTCCGGGACGACTGGACAAGGAACGCGTGGGCGTAGCGGAGCAGTGACTCGCGAAGGGTGGAGCTTTCTGCAACCGCAGAGCGAAGATTTTCAGCCGGCAGGATCCAGCCATTGCCGGCGATCTGGATATAGGTTTCATTGGAAGACCTGTCCTGGCCGAGAATGACTGCAACCCCGGTCATGCCGTCGTAGCCGATGATGCCGACTTCGCTTTGCCGCCCTCCGGTCATGGTGGCGACCACCGAAGCGATACCCGCCTCTGGAAAATACACTTGCTCAATCGGCTGATATGCAATCTCCAACTGGGCTTTGATACCAAGTTCGACACGATGCATTGACGGCCGTAACAGCGCGAAATCTTCTGGGGAGAGGGCTTTCAACACGCGGTTGCGCAGGAGGACTTGGGACATAGCTCTCTCCCAGACGGGCAAGAGCAGGTACCCTCTCACTGTCGGCTGCATCCGAAGCATTGACGGCCGATGTCAGATCATAGGCTCAATTACGCGAATGGCAAATCCGGCGCTCGCCGTTCGCAGAGCTATGATCGGTTCTAACCCGGGCAGGGCCACGAACTTGGGGCATAGACTGACCCCGCCCGGGGAAGTTTAGATGCCCAAGTCCAGCTGCATCTTTGCAGCGGCCCGAGCATGGTTGATCAGCGCCAGCCAGTTGCCCTCGACGGCTGCTCGCCTGAAAGCTGGTAGCTCGGCCTCGTCGATCTGTTCCATCCAGCGCTTCCTCTGGGAATTATCAACTGCAGCGCTTTTCCTTTTCGCCACAGACTGTAGCTGTGGTGCATGCTGCTTTCGATCGAAGACCTGCTGAAATCCTATTCCGGCCCGGAAGGCCCGGTGCCGGTCCTGCGGGGCGTGACACTCTCGCTCGACGCCGGCGAGACGCTGGCGCTGACCGGCGAATCCGGTTCGGGCAAGAGCACGCTGCTCCACCTCGTGGCAGGACTGGACGCTGCCGACGGCGGGCGCGTAGGGCTTGATGGGCAGGAGGTCACCGCGCTCGACGACAGTGGTCGCGCCCGGCTCAGGCGAAGCACGGTGGGCATTATCTTCCAGCAGTTCAATCTCATCCCCTCCCTGGACGTCGCCGCCAACATCGCCTTTCAGGCACGTCTGATCGGCACGCCGGAACCGCAGGAGCTTTCACGACTCGCCCACGCACTGGGCCTGGAGCCGCAACTGCGGAAATACCCCGAGCAGTTGTCCGGCGGCCAGCAGCAGCGCGTGGCGATCGCCCGCGCGCTCGCGGCGCGGCCGAAGCTGATCCTCGCGGATGAGCCGACCGGCAACCTCGACGAGGCGACAGCGGACGGGGTGATGGAGCAATTCCTCGCGCTCGTGGCGGAGACCGGCGCAGCGCTCCTGATGGTAACCCACTCCCCGCGTCTTGCGGCACGTCTCGGGCGCCGGGCGCATCTCAGCCAGGGCCGCCTTGCATGACCGGCGCTGTCCTCGAGGCACTGGCTTCGCACTGGCGACGCAACCGGCTTCAATTGCTGACGCTGGTGCTCGGCCTCGCGCTGGCGACGGCCCTCTGGTCAGGCGTGCAGGCGATCAACGCCGAGGCACGCGCGAGCTATGATGCAGCTGCCGCTACGCTGGCCGAAGGCCGGTTCCACCAGCTGATGCCGCGCGAGGGGGATTCCATGCCCCAGGCGCTTTTCGTCGCGTTGCGCCGTGCCGGCTGGCTGGTCAGTCCGGTGGTGGAGGGAAGGCTGCGCGTCGGCGGCACCGCCGTGAGGCTGGTCGGCGTCGATCCGCTGACCGCGCCGCCGAGTTCCGCTGCAAGCGAAGCACTGGCCCGCACCGACCTCAACCGCTACTTGCGCGCGGAAACGCTGGTCGCCGGCCCGGAAATGGCCGCGCTCCTTGAGGCGAACATGCCCAACCCGGTTCTGGTCGATCAGGCGGTCGCGCCGGGCAGCGTGCTCGCCGATATCGGCGTCGTCCAGAAGTTGCTTGGCCGCGCCGGGCGCATCAGCCGCCTGATCGTCCTGCCGGAGCAGCCCTTACGGCAACAGCCGCTGGCGGATATCGCACCGGACCTCTTACTCCAGCGTGCGGACGGTGCGACCGATGTCGGCCGGCTCACCGACAGCTTCCATCTCAACCTCACGGCGTTTGGCTTCCTCAGCTTCGCGGTAGGCATCTTCATCGTCCACGGTGCGATCGGCCTTGCTTTCGAGCAGCGGCGTGGCATGATCCGCACCCTGCGCGCCCTCGGCGTGCCGCTCCGCCGCCTGGTCGTCCTGATGATCGCCGAGCTTGTCGTGCTGGCGACGCTTGCCGGCGCGCTCGGCATCACGCTCGGCTATCTCATCGCAGCGCTCCTGCTGCCGGACGTGGCCGCGACGATACGGGGCCTCTATGGCGCCGACGTTGCAGGCACGCTGCAGATCCGCCGGGCATGGTGGCTTTCGGGAATCGGCATGGCGCTCGGCGGCGCATTGCTCGCCGCCGCGAGCGCGTTGTGGCGGCTGGCGCGGATGCCAGTCGTTGCGAGCGCCGGCGGCCGCGCCTGGGCGCTGGGCTCGGGACGGACGCGAACGCTCCAGGCTGCAGCCGCGGTCGTGCTGCTCGCGGCGGCGGGCGTGCTGGCCGTCACTGGGGGCGGGCTGGCCGCCGGCTTCGCGCTGCTTGCCTGTCTACTGCTCGGCGCAGCACTTGCACTGCCGCCTTGCCTGGCGGCAATCCTTCGTCTTGGCGAAGCACAAGCCGTTCGCGCCATGGCGCAATGGTTCTGGGCCGATACGCGTCAGCAACTGCCCGGCCTCGGGCTTGCACTGATGGCCCTGCTGCTAGCCATGGCTGCGAATGTCGGCGTTTCCACCATGGTCTCGAGCTTCCGCCTGACCTTTGTCGGCTTCCTCGACCAGCGCCTGTCAGCCGAACTGTACGTCGATGCGGACGCGGTCGCGGACCGGGCGGCTATGGAACGTTTTCTCGAAGCGCACGCTGACGCCGTGCTGCCGATCATGTCGGTCGAAGCGACGCTCGCCGGCTTGCCGGCGGAGATTTTCGGGGTGCGTGTCGGCTACACCTACCGCGAAAACTGGCGCTTCCTCGACGCAATCCCCGCCGTCTGGGACGAGATCGAAGCGGGCAGGGCGGTCGTAATCAACGAGCAGCTCTCGCGCCGCGCCGCGCTGCACGTCGGCCACACGCTGGCGCTCGGCCCCGGGCTGTCGCTGCCGGTCGCGGGCGTCGTCGGCGATTACGGAAATCCCATCGGCCAGGCCATCGTCGGCGAGGCGCTGTTTCGCCAGACGTTCCCAGCCATCGAGCCGAGCCGCTATGGCGTTCGCACCGGCAATCCTCAGGGCCTGCGCCGGGCGCTCACGGAGGCGTTCGACGTTCCACCCGCGCGCATCATCGACCAGGCGGCGATCAAGGCGTTCTCGCTGTCGGTGTTCGAGCGCACCTTCTCCGTGACTGATGCGCTGAACGTGCTGACGCTGGCGGTTGCCGCGTTTGCAATCCTGATGAGCCTGCTCACGCTGGCGGCGATGCGACTGCCGCAGATGGCGCCCGTATGGGCGATGGGGACCACCCAGCGCCGGCTTGCCGGGCTAGAAATCCTGCGTACCGTCCTGCTTGCCGCGATCACGGCCGTGTTGGCCTTGCCGCTGGGCCTGGCGCTCGCCTGGGTCTTGCTTGCCATTGTCAATGTCGAGGCGTTCGGCTGGCGCCTGCCGATGTACCTGTTTCCAGTCGAATACATCCGCCTGATGCTCTTCGCGCTCGCCGCCGCGCTGCTCGCCGCGCTCTGGCCAGCGTGGCGGCTGTCGCGCATGGAGCCGACCGGGCTGCTGAGGATATTCGCCAATGAACGCTAGGGCGCTCATTTTCCTGCTGCTGGGTGTCGGCAATGCCTTCGCCCAGGGCTTTGCCGGGCTCGGCACAGACGCCGAAGGCTTCGCCGTTCCGGAACCGGGCAAGCGGTTCGAGTTCCCGCAGGATCATGGAGCCCATCCGGACTACCGGATCGAGTGGTGGTATCTGACCGCGAACCTCACCGGGCCCGACGGCGCGGACTACGGCCTGCAATGGACGCTGTTCCGCTCGGCGCTCGCGCCGGGCGAGGCCGAGGGATGGGAGAGCCCGCAGGTGTGGTTCGGCCATGCCGCTGTGACCAGCGCCGCGACCCACCTCTCAACGGAGCGTTTCGCGCGCGGCGGCATCGGCCAGGCGGGTGTGATTGCCAAGCCCTTCGCGGCCTGGATCGACGCCTGGCAGATGGAGGGCGACAGCCTGGACCGACTTCAGCTCAGCGCGACCGGCAATGACTTCGCCTACGACATCGCGATGCATGCCGAAGGCCCGCTCGTCTTCCACGGCGCCGGCGGCTACTCGGTCAAGTCGGCGAAAGGGCAGGCGAGCTACTACTATTCCCAGCCCTTTTTCTCAGTTGAGGGAAAGATTAGTCTGCCGGAAGGTGAGATCCCGGTGCGCGGCACCGCGTGGCTCGATCGCGAATGGTCGTCGCAGCCGCTGGCGGACGACCAAAACGGTTGGGATTGGTTCTCGCTTTCCTTTGACACAGGCGAGAAGCTGATGGGTTTCCGCCTGCGCGATGCCGCTGGCAGCGGCTTCACCTCCGCCACCTGGATCGCGGCGGACGGTGCCGTGACGCCCTACGGCGACGGCAAGCTCGTTGCGACCCCGCTGGAGACGAGCTGGGTGGAGGGGCGCGAAATTCCTACGCGCTGGCGTCTCGTCTTGCCCGACCGTACGCTCGACGTCACCGTCGGCGCGATCAACTCTCAGGCTTGGATGGGTCTCAGCATCCCCTATTGGGAAGGTCCGGTGCGGGTGGCCGGCACACACCCTGGCAAGGGCTATCTCGAGATGACGGGCTACCAGCGACGATGACCGTGGACCCCGGCTGTGCCTGCGCGTCAGATCGTCATGGACAACTCCCGGGATACCAAGTCGCGGCACCGATAGTTAGCGATGCGGTATATCGGATCACCCAGCATTGGCTATTGTTGTCGCTTGGCAGTTAATTGTAAGAATGCGGCGATTTGGTTGAGCCTTGGCATTTAATTGTGGGATCCAGGTGATCTGATTCTCAAATTAACTGCATTTGAGACGAGACTCTCGACCTGCGGGCTTGGGCTGTCATGTTCTCGGCAGCGTCAGTGAATTATTCGCGACCGCTTTGGACGTGACGCTATGGGCTACGCCGCCACAGCACTGGACGGTCCGTGCTCGGTCCCCGACGGATTCCGCGAACTGGCCGAGAAGGAGTTGTAAAGTGCAGCGGCCTACCCCGCGCGGCGAATTTCCTCTCGCTTCGGAAGCTTCCAGTTTGGTCTTGGGAAATGACAGGTGTAGCCATTGGGATAGCGCTCGAGGTAGTCCTGATGCTCCGGCTAGGCCTCCCAGAAATCGCTGACCGGCACCACCTCGGTCACGACCTTACCGGGCCAGAGCCCGGATGCTTCGACATCGACGATGGTGTCTTCCGCAACGTGCAGCCTAGCCCCAATCCAAGCCGGATGGAATTCGCCCACGCTCGTATGCGCCTGCAAACGGGTATCGCGTGCCTCAGGACTCTGACGAACTGACACACTCCGCTGGCCTGCCTCGTCGCTCCTCGACGCGATACGGGGGAGGCATTCAGCATCGTGCTCTGCTGGCTACTCTCACCGTCGTTGTCAACAAACCCCAGCGGCGCTAAGCTCCACGCTGGGATCAGGCAATGGAAGTACCGATGTCGGAGCAGATGCACGCCAGGTTTCTCCATCGGCTTGTCGCCCTGTTTTTCATCCTTCTTCTCGGCGCGCATCCCGCCAGCGCCCAGAACCGCCCCGCTCCGACCCCGCTGTTCGACACTCCTGGTCTTGCCGCCGAGGCGTTGAAAGCCATCGCCGAGCGCATCGGGCGCGAGCCGCGGGTCGCGCTGGTGGATATCCGGGG
>NZ_JBVVQE010000024.1:0-97941 GCF_055811435.1 Mesorhizobium sp. WSM4837 | reverse complement strand
CCCGTCTCGCGCTTCTCGCGTGGCTTGGACATTCGCCGTCCCCTCGATTCGCCGCCGCCGAACCGAGTGAATCACGCTCCGCAGCACAAGGGAATCGCAAAACCGAATTGTAGGAAAACAGCGCTCATAAACCGCCAATCCTGCAATTCCAAAGCCGCTATCCGCCTCAATCAACATGCCAGATCAATGGCTTGCGGATAGTTCACGGTCGACGAGCCTAGATCGCTTTAGGCGCGGCCGGGAACAGTGCCGACCTGCGATTTAATCACCTGTTCGCTGGAATCGCGCGAATGCCGGAGGGTCCTTACAGGAGCCTCAGCAACACTGTCGTCTTCAACAGGCAAGAACCGGCTGACAAGAACGACGGCGAGAGGAATCAAGAAAACGATACCCGGGTCGGCGCCGCCGCTTGCCAGGGATCCAGCCACGAGCGCCGATAAGGCGCAAGCGCGGACACTCGACGCGATCGCGTCGACCTCGGGATCGATGCGACCGCGGCCACCCCGCACCCCCCGCACCAGCATTGCCAACAGAACTGTCATCATCGCGGTGCCGAACAGCCCCAACTGGGAAAGCACCGCGATCGGCCAACTCGAGGCGCGCGAGCTTCCCAACCCGACCCCCAGTCCACCTGTATCGAAGAAAGACTGCAGGCTTTTGTAGTTCCAGTAGCTGCGCTCTTGGCCGGAGGCTGATGTGACTTTGTTGATTACCGTGTTGTCGACAAGCTGCAAGACCGGATCGAAGAAATGTGGATAGAACAGACTGGCGGCCATCGCGGAGAGGAGCAAGGGCGGTAGCAACGCGATAAGCAGTGCCTCCCCCAACCTCAGCCGACCTGAAGCGAGCGACTTCACGATGGAAAAGACAACGGGCACGCTTACGATTGCAAGACCAACGTAGGCGGTCGACGATGTCGACAGCAGCAGGAGAACAAACAGGGCCGCTCCTAACCCCAATGCGAATTTGGATCCGGTCTTGCGCCAATAGGTGTAGGTGAACGCCAGCCCTGCCAGCGATGCCCCACCGAACGACGATGCCTCTGAAAACGCCCCCGCGATCCGCCAGAACCCAGCTTCCGTGACCTGCGTCAGCATGGCGTAGTTGGCCGTACGGATCGGGGCAAGGACGTCGCCGGCACCGAGCACCTTGCCCAGCAAATCCAGGGCGCCCATCAGCACGTGCAAGCTGAACCACAGGAAGAAGCCCCGCCTGATATCCGCTAACGTGCCGCTGCGCCGAAGCAGCAGACAGGCCGCCAGGAACGTCAGCCCTCCCAGAATAAAGTATCCCGCCTGAGAGATATTGGCCGATACCGGCGCCAAGGCCGCTTCGTAGACGCCCCTGCCGGTGCGGGAAGCGACGAAGGCGCTTGTCTGCCCTGCAAAGAGCCTCGGAAATAACAGCGCTCCGATGCAGACATAGATCATCAGCGCGCAGACGATCCATGCGGCACCTATACGAACGAAGACCGCGCCTATTTCTCTCCAGATTCCCCGTCGAGCCAGCGCGGCTACTATCACGAGCATATCAAAGACGGTAAAGATAAGCGGCGATGAACCGCCAAGCGAGGTTATTGTCCCGATTGCCGTCGCACCAAAGGCCAGCGAGGCAATCAGTGCAGTGATCAGCGACCAGCGCATATAAACGACGAGGGCCAGCAGTCCCATGCAAATCAGTGCCCCAACGAGGGAAACCTGCATTTCACACTCCGACCATCAATGATCCAGACCCTGACGGCCCCGCCGGAACCGCTGAGCTGAATGCTTGGCTTCACAAAAACCAGCGACTCTGATTTGCTTAGGATAAGGTTGGTTCTCGCAGCGTAGATTGACCCAGGGAGGAGGTCGCCGTGTTGCTCGCCATTATCGGCGTTGCCGGTTTTGCCCTGACAATAGGGCTTACGTTGCGCGCGCCGGCGCTGATAGTGACGACCTTGGTGGTGATCGTCGGCAGCGTCGCTGTAGGCAGTCTTCTTCACCTGTCTGTTCCAAACACCATCCGCTCGACGTTTTATCTTGTTGTCGTCACCCAAATTGCCTACCTGGTCGGCCTTGCAATTGCCGTGCTGCGGCATCGCCCAAGGGGACAATAGAGTGGGCGACAATCCCTTGTCGGCGAAAATCGCTTGAGGCCGTTTCTGCCGCGCCCCTGACATCGCCAAGGTCAGGAGGTCTGATCGAACTTCATCATGGCCGGTATCGTCCGCATCAGGATCGAAAGATCGAGGCGTAGAGACCATGTCCGAACGTACTGCGTGTCCAGCAATACGCGGTGCGAATACTCAGTTGTGTTTCTCCCGTTTATCTGCCAGAGGCCGGTCAGTCCTGGCCGCGTCTTCAAATATTCATGCGATGCGGCGCCATAGCGTTGCAATTCGTCGGCAACGACAGGACGCGGGCCGACGCAACTCATGTCGCCCCGCAAGATGTTGAACAACTGCGGCAGCTCGTCCAGGCTCGATTTGCGAAGCATCCTTCCGAAAAACAGGATACGCGGATCGCACTTCAGTTTCTGATTGGCTGCCCATTCCTGGGCGGCTTGTGGATTGCAGCTCAGATGCCGTTGGAGCACCTCCTCGGCATTCGGTACCATGGTGCGGAACTTGTAGCAGTCGAAGACCTTTCCGTTGAATCCAATACGGTGGTGAACGAACAGCACCGGACCGCCTGTGGTGGCCTTGATCAGAAGTGGGATAAGAACCAAGATCGGACCGGCCAGAATGAGCGCTGTCGAGGCTACCATCAGATCCAGCAGCCTCTTGGCCCAACCGCCGAGAGGCTGTCGGCTTTCGGTCCGCACATCGTCGTCAATGCTTGCCGTGCGCATATCCGGCTCAAACGGAACGGCGCCATGGTCATGGCTTGCGTTGAGTTGAGGCGACGAAAGGTCTGGCGTGATCGATCGTGCGGCCGCGTCGCTGTCGCGCCGAAGAAGCGATGTCGCGGGGGGCCCGGCTCCGACCGGTAGAGTCCAGCCTTCAACAGCCAGGTCTTCGCACTGCCGCAGGTTGCTTTCGATTACGTTGGACATCTTCCGCTTGCGCTCGATTTTCATACTTATAGCCTGCATCTTGTCGACGACGGATGATCTCCGGCAAGCAAGGAAAAGGTGGTAGAACGGGGGGGTTTGGCAGCGTGGCCTACCCCTTAGTTGCTAGGCCGGGTATGGACGAATGGCTGCTCCGTTCAATGCCTGGCACGATATCGGAATCGATTTTTCGACTCGCGACGCCCCGAAGGGGCGCGGATTCCCTTTGACGGGCAAGTGTCGGATTGACGGGGCGGTGTCGAGACTTGCCGCGGACTCTAAAGCGCGTCGCATTTGAACGGATTCATGCGACGAACTTTAAGTTCTTGTTTTTGATGCATGTCGTTATCGCAAAACCGCTGCGCACCCTCGGTTCAAGCCGGGTTCAAGGCCGAGGGCATGCTTTTTGCGCGCGACGTGCTGCCGAGAGGAGGCCAGGATGTCAGCGCGGCGCTTGACCTGCGCGCTTCCGGTAACGCCGGGCCGAAACAGTACGAACACGTGTCATCAACACGCCAAGGACGGAGGAATTGGTGTTTTTGAGTGTCTGCGTCAGGTCTTCCAGCTGATCAAGCGACGTCACGCCCCACTGCGCCACCACAATCACGCCATCAAGAAGCGGGCAGAGAGCAAGCCCTTCGGCACCGGAACTGAACGGTGGCAGTTCAACAATGACAATACTGTAACTGCCAACTTCGTTCAGCAATTTCTCCATATTATCGGGAATCAGCAAATTCGCCCAATTCGACGCATCGTTCTTCAAATAATAAAACGATGTCTTTTCAATGAATTGGATTTGATTGCTGATGTCTTTAGGGTTGCCGGAATCCCGATCGACCACGGTGAAATCGGAGGAAAAGAGACGTTCGTTGGCCAGTGCCGACTTATCGTCGGCGTTGATCACGAGGGTCGCCGTGCCCGACCCCCCACACAGCGCCGCCAGATTGCTTACAACGGTGCTCTTGCCGTCGCCGGGGGACACGGATGTAATTCCGATGCGACGCCCCGTTGAAGCGTTGGCCCCGGCCAGGCCCATGATCGCCTTGACGCTCCTGAGGCTGCCGCTGAATGAAGAGTCCGGGTTCCTGAGTACCTCGTCAAGCCGGCCAAAACCACCCCGCCTGAAGCTGACCGGCGGCAATTCTCCAATACAGGCCAGGCCCAGTTCGCGACGGATCTGACGCGGGGTCCTCACGTTCCGATCGAGCCCGCGTCGCGCCACGGCGAACCCGATGCCAGCTACCATCCCGGCAAGTGCGCCAAAGGCGAGGATCAGCGTCCTGCGCGGCCGACTTGCTTTCTTGGGGCTCGTCGCGGACGTGATCACGCGAGCATCGGCGATCAGATAAGGCTGTTGGTCGACCGAGTTTGTATATGCCGCGAGCAGACTTTCATACATCTTTCGATAGGTGTCGGCGGTAACCTCCAATTGCTCTAGCGTAATCTGGTGTGTTGGCTTTCCTTCGCTGTGTACGAGGTCCTGTCCGGCGACGGGCGTCTCGTCCTGACCGATGCTGTAGTCGTGTTTTGCGCGAAACTCCTGGGCGACCCGGGTCGCCCTGTTCATCTGATCACCGACCTCCCGCATCCGCCTTTCCAGCCATGCGATGCCTTCGCTAGCCGTTGCTGTTGTCGTTTGAACTTGCTCGCGCACGAACGCTTCTGCTGTGGCGTTTGCGACGCGTGCCGCCAATGCCGGATCGTGAGACTGGAATGTAATGTCCATTGCATAGGAGACACCGACACGCTGGACATCCAGACCATCGCTGAATATCTCCACCGCGCGACGCCGACGCTCGGATTCCAGCTGCGGCCCGTTCACCTCCAAACGATCCGGCCAGGGCAGCACGCTATGGAAGAAATCCGTCAGCGCAGCATTGCCGGCATGGAATCCGCCGGCATCGACGATGCCCATCCAGGCTCTGCGAAACCTCTCGCCGATGGTCGGACCGTCCAGATCCCTGAAGGTTGGATTGTCTAGGAGTCCAAGATCATCGATCACCATCATCGCGATCTTCTGGGAGCGCAGAACTGCAAGTTGGCTCTCGACCTGAGCGGTGTCGAGCGACAGGTTCACTTCGGCCGGTTGCTGCTGAAGGTTTCTGGGTATCTTCGGTTCGATCAGGATCTGGGTGCGCGCCGAATAAATAGGATCTGAGGTAGCAAAGTAGAACGTGGCGCAAACGATTCCGGCGACGACGAACGCAAGAATCGAGAAAAGATACTGCCGAGCAAACGAGACAACGTCAGCGAGGCTGATAAAGTCCTGCGGTGCGTCCGCCCCAAGCCATGGCTTGTGAGCAATTGCCGCCGACGGCCGGTCTAGCATGGCTTCAATCCATATCTGCAACAAAAAGAGCGGCGAACTGCAACGCTCGAGCAGCATCGCCACCGATGGGTCCCGCTACGAGCATGCAGCCGCGCCACTGTTATGATGACAACCGTTTAGCTCGATCGGCCCAACAGGTGGGCGCCAGGAAACATCTCATTGAGCTTGTAGACGACCTCCGTCCTGTTCGTCGCCTTCAGCTTCTTCATGATGTTGCGGATATGGACCTTGACCGTGCTCTCGCGAAGGTTGAGCTCATGAGCGATTATCTTGTTCGCCTTGCCACGCCTGAGAGCCTGGACGACCTCTTCTTGCCGCTCCGTGAACACACTCGCCATGGGCCTTGTCATATCGGCGGTTGTGTCGATTGCCTTGTGCTGGGCAAGCACGCTGCTTGCCGGCACAAATGTGCCGCCGGCAAGGACAAGATTTACGGCTTCAACACAGATCTCGAAACGGATCGATGAAGGGATGTAGGCTTTTGCGCCATAATTCAACGCCTTCAGAATCTGCTCCAGATCGTCGGTATCGGCCAAAATCAACACTGGAACCGGGTGGGCCTCATTCACGAGATCGGCGATTTCGCTGCCGGTCCTTGCATCTGTCACCTTTCGGCTGCCCACGTTCAGCAGAATAGCCGATATCGACAGTGCATTCTCTTGATGCCGCCACTCTTCGATCGAGCCGAACGACAGGATTTCCTTCCCGATGCCATAGGCGGTCAGGCATTGCGCAAGACATTGTCGGTCAAGCACTCGCTCGTCTAGCAGAGCCAGGCAAGATTCGGTCAAGCCATGTCTATGAAGATGTATTCCATTCCCAGCCTTGCGCGATACGAATTCAAGTGCACCGGGTGATTTGCTATCCAGTTGAATTGTCGGAACCATGAACTTACTCCCCAAACTCTACCCAACGTTTCGAGACCAGTACGATATGTACTGCAGGCAAATACTATTTCCCGCAAACGATGATCTGTTCGCGTCGCCTTCACTATAACCTCGGGATTTCCCAAGCCCCACCTTGGACAGCACTACCCCGTCCATAATGTTTATCGCCGAAAAGATGTGCCTTCACTAATTTAGGTTAATGAAAGGTAAAAAATTTTCTATCCCTTCACTTGGCCCTAGCAATTTGGTCTAGGAGGGATGGTAGCCAGAGAACTCACCGACATCGCGTTGTTTGCCAGGCGCGGCGGACCGTCGCTAAAGACAGCGGGCGTCGCCGATGGCAGCGCGGCTTCAGGCGCGTCGCACCGCCTTTGCATCGTGCGCCAAAGTAAGTGTCAACCATCGATATACCTGTCATCGAACTCGGCAAACTTCGTTACGCCCAGCCGATCCAGCACGCGGACGTGACCTTGGCGGAACTCCAGAAACCCGCGTTCCCGTAATTCCCGCAGCATTCGATTGACATGGACCGGCGTCAGGCCGAGCGCGTCCGCGAGGTCATACTGGGTGAGAGGGCATGCAAAGCCAGTGCGGCTGGCAGCGCCGACGCGCTCCAAGCGCGCTCTCAGCTCGAGCAGCAAGTGCGCTGTACGCGCCAAGGCGCTGCGTCGGCCTATATTGGTGAGGTGTTGGGCAACAAGCGCTCGCTGGCGCGCCAGCGTTTCAAGAAAAAGCGAGGCTATGTGGGGCGACTTCGCTGCTCCAAGAGCAAGCGTCTTGGCCGAGGCTTCCAGCACCGCAAGGTCGGTTTGAGCCACAAATGTCTGGAGAGCAGCGCCCGTATACGTCTGTGGCAGGACAATGTCGCCCTTCAGGGCAAAGTCCAAAATCTGTCGCTGTCCCCCGGCAAGGTCATGAGAAATGCAACCCCAGCCAGACTCGATTATATAGACGCGATCGCCGTCCTCCCCCTGATTGACGATAGCGGTCTGCGCCGCATATCGCTTCGGCATGAAGCCTAGCGCCTTGATATACGCCTTATCGTCGCTTTTGACTGCGACTGACGTCGGACGGTTTTCATTCTCACTCAATGAAAGGCTTGTAGCATACGTCATTCGAACCCCGCCAATCCTCCCCTGATACCCTCCCTAAGCAAAAACGTACTCCAGCTTTGACGTGTTGAGTACCCTGCACGGGCTACAACCATTGGGTGATATTGCACTGCACTCTCACAAAAAAGCAAGGATCACACCTGATCGAGCGCAGTAGGACCCGAATTCATCATAAAGCTCGACCGACGTTCTGCACCATCCATTCGAATGGTGAGGTCTCCGGCGGTCGGAAGCGATTGATGGACACCGTGCAACTTTCGACCACGCCACCCTTCCGGATGCTTACGGCTTTCGGCGTGACTGGCTAGCCTACCGACAGCAAGGCCAGGCATTGCTGCTGACTTGCGGTCGCGCTTAAGTTGTCGCGGGCGAACCGGCGGTCGTTCAACATCGGGCGGAACGTGCCGCTACCCCATCCATGCAACCTTCTGATTTCACTCCCAGACAGCACCTAGGGTTCCGCCAGATCGAGCAGCACCGGGTCACTCAAGTGCAACCGCTGCAGGCCAGATGCCTCACAAAGCCGGCAGGTCGCGCTCGGCCCGGTACGAGAATTCCTCAGTGCGGTGACAAGGTTTGAACGGACGAGAGCGTTCATTCACAGATTCGGCCACTTCGGCTCGATGAGTAACGCTGCAGTTTCAGGACCGGAACGCGTCGATTGACCGTCCCTCTTTCGAGCCAAACTCTCTCCGGGTTCAGCCGCGACACAGGCGCGAGTACTCCATTCGCGTTAGCTCTGAAGCCCCGATTGCCTCGCACGTGCGAAGAGACGCTCGCCACGCACCCTGAAGAGGGCGACGCGCTTCAGGGCGAGCGGCCGCCTCAACCGCCCTGTTGCGCTCCATAGGGTTGGTGCTCCCGCCAAGTCGCGGTGGCTCCGGTTGCGGCTTGCGGCCGGATTGGTCCGCCCTGGCGGACCGATAACTCAGGTCACGCCGAAAATGTCGCCTTGCTCGGCCCGTGATTATCGATGTAGTCGCCCGGATCCCCTGCTCACCACGCAAAAACCGTGGGATTTCCTGCCCTCCTCTCGGAGACGCGCTAAACTGCCATTTGATCTCGCTTGGCGTCGGGTCTAGGAAACTCTCGCCTGATGGCGTTTTGAATCCGCTTTTCCAGGGACATGACTGCCATGCTCAAACCCAAAACGCATAGCATAGACAGTACAAAGGCAAGGGGCGTCGAAAAACCTAATGAAAACAACCACCAGACCACAACCATTCCAACCGAGTAATGATTCAGATATACTGGATAGCTAATTCCCCCAATGTATCTCACAAAATTCCGGTAGCCTGAAATATTGTATTTAATGAATTCATTATACCTTATTCCTGCTGCCATTGCATACATGCACATCAACCACACAATCACGGCGGCGGTTTTATATGCATAACCGCGTTCAACCGACATAAAAATTTCAGCAGTGCCCATACAGCCAAAAAACAATATCAATATCGTCTTCCCCGCATGTCCCATTTCGCTACGGCCGTCGCCGCCGTTCCTGACAAGAAAGATGATCATGCCGGTCGCGAAGAAAACGCCGTGCTGCAGCAGAAGCAGTTTGAAGGGGAACCGCGAAAGCACTGATATCGCTTCTTCCGGCCGCGTGGACGGCGGCAGCAAGTGCAACCCGGAGAGAATGAGAAGGTATACCGAGCTCGAAAACCCTATTATTTTGGCCAGATCATAGAGTGATAAGCGAAACCTCGACAAAATTGACGCGGCTACCAGGAGGTAGAATACGGCCTCGACGACGAGCGACCATACGACCCCGTCGATATAAGGGCCCTTGGGAGACAAGGTTACCGATCTGAAAAAATCCATCAGAAGATGGGAAAAATCCTCGCCATAGAGAGCTCGTGCGGCCAAGCTGACGAGCGCGGACAGCCACAGGGCGGGCAAAATACGCGTAGCGCGCATGCGCGCGAAGCGCAGCGCTTGCGACGCGCCCCCTTCGCCTGCAGCGCTCATGGCAATGACGAACCCGGAAATTACGAAAAAAACTTCGACCCCTACAGCACCCAAACCGGCAAACGCCGACAGAAAACCGAAGGCGACATCGCTTCCCTCGGTGACTGACGCACTGCTCCAGGCGAATGTCGCGAAATGGTTCAGCAGCACCAAGAGCGCTGCAAAAATGCGCAAGAAGTCCATGACGTGGTAGTGGACATTGCGTTCCATATAATGTTTCCGAACCTTGCCAGAGGCCAAGGCCGAATACTATCGTGAAACGGTCAGTACGCCTGCTGCTACATTCGGACATAGCCGAATTGATTAACCGTCGGATATGACCCGTTTCGTGGGCAGATCCACCGAACTGCTACGCCTGGATTGCTCGGCGCCTTGACATGTTGAGCAGCGTTGCGTCCGATCGTTGCCATTGACGAAGAATGCTACGCGCCGTCTTCCAAGGTGACCGCATGGCTGTTGCTCATCGCCGTCTTGCCGCGACCTCGCAAGGGATAACTGGTTGAGACGGTGGATGGCGGTGAGGTTCCTACGGCTCCACCCGCTCTACTCCTAATTGGTGTCGCCCTCCTAAATGATGCCGTGCTAATGTTCTAGCCGGCTTGGGAGGTTCCAATCGACCTCATTGCGAATGTTTTCGCCGGCACGTGGGCTGCCGGCGTGCTTGCCGCCATCTGGTATGTCTGGAGGCGGCCCTCGCTGCCCATTGCCGAAAACAAGCAGGACCGCGATTTGCGGGAATGGCTGGACGGGCAGGTGTAGAGGGCCCGCCAGCACTGGGTTTTTTGACTGGCTACCGGGTCGCCGAGCGCGAAAGAGCAGCCTCTGCTTGATCGGCACTGCTCAGGAATTCGTCGCGTTCGGCTATCCACAGATCCGCATAGTCGACATTCTGCCACTCGGCAAACCACGGACCGCCACTTGTATAGTGGACCGCCTTGGGTGTGCCATGCGCCGGCTTTTCGTTCCAACCTTCAAGCCAGTTCCACTCTACCGGCAGCGAGCCCAAATCCTCATCGGCGACCCACTGCATTCGGTGGAGGTAGGCGCCACTTTCGCGGTTCACGACCTCCGGCGTAAGCGATTTAACCGCAGGATGCGCGCAATTGAACAGCATCAGCGAGGACCAGTTTTTTCGAGGGTAGGATGTCTGGACAACGCCATCCATCTTGGTGGTGGCCTTCGGCGTGTAGTCGTGCTGGACACAATAGACCGCCTTGTTCGACTTCGTGTATTCCAGCAAACCTGCGACGTCACCGAGCCACAGGAAGTCGCAATCGCAGAACAAAGCCCAGCCCGTATAGTCGGCGAGAAAAGGCGTGAGAAACCGCGTATAAGTGAACTCTGTTGACGCGAGCGGATCTTTCTCCCTCCAATACAGTTCACGGGCACGCAGCTCGTCCTGCTTGATTGGAATGACGGAGACAGGCACCGAAGCGTTTTTGAGCAAAGAGTGCCGCGCCACGTCGTAGGCGATCGGCTCACGGCTGTCCCATCCAACGAATACCCTAAACGCATCAGTCATATTCAGTACCTTGGCTCCAATTTCAAAACGGGCACACACTAACTGTCTGGCAACAACTCGGCAACAATGGCGCGGAAATTAGCCGGGGCGATTTCTAAAGCCCGCGGATTTGCCGTTCACCCCGGCCCGGCTTTCCTCGGCGCACCTCGACTTGCCACCCAACGCGACAAGCGCCCATTTCTGATAGGTGTAGCCGGCCGAATAAGCGGCGACCATCGCACCGGTCGAACCGTCCAGAAACCCCAGCCTGAAGACATAGCTGTTCATATAAGCCCAGACCGAGCGCAAAACCGCCTTGCTGATCGAGCTTTTTTTCCCCTCGGCAAGCATCCGCGCGGCGGACGCTTGCGCGTATCTGCCTATCTTGTCATGCGCGTCCGCCAGGTCGGCGATGGAGTCATGCTCCAGGGGGTGGGACAATCGCGAGACCTTGCCATTCACCACCACCTTCTCATGCACGGTGTCGTTGCTGAAG
The DNA here is from genome assembly GCF_055811435.1 of Mesorhizobium sp. WSM4837. Lineage (NCBI taxonomy): Bacteria > Pseudomonadati > Pseudomonadota > Alphaproteobacteria > Hyphomicrobiales > Phyllobacteriaceae > Mesorhizobium > Mesorhizobium sp. WSM4837. The sequence goes on along the minus strand of NZ_JBVVQE010000024.1, from coordinate 86,612 downwards.
CGGCCGGACTGGCGACGGAAAAGCCTGAGCACCAGATCGGGCGACCAGCCGCCATGGCGGACAATACGCCCACAAAAACGCGATCGTCTTGGTATTTCGAAGCCGTCACAGCCTTTCGGGCTGGCGATTGCGGCCCTGATTTCCGCTGCCAGCGGCGGCTCGACCCATTCGTCGGCATCAAGCGAAAGGACCCAATCGCCTGTCGCCGCGGCGAGGGCGCGGTTTTTTTGCGCGCCGAAACCCGGCCAATCCAAGGTGATCAGCACCTTGGCCCCGAGCCCGCTAGCGATGTCCCTGGTCTGATCGGTGCTGTTATTGTCGAGGACGACGATTTCGTCGGCAAAATGTACCGAGCGAAGGCAACGTGCAATGCACGCTTCCTCATTGCGGCTGATTATGACGACTGAGAGCGCCGGCACGGTCAGACGGTTCCGGCATCAAAACTGCGACTGTTGTTCAAATGAAACTGTCCCCCGGCCGGTTGGCACTCCGGTGATCCTAACGGATTCAAAAAATATGTCGAAAATTATTTCAGGTCGAGATTTTCGTACAGCGCTATCATTCTCCTGATCATGACGTTGAAATCGTAGTGTTCGGCTGCCGCCCTGACCCTGGCCGCAGTCTCGGGCCGTGACGACAGCAGCAAGGCGCGGGCAAGCCCGGCGGCGAGGTGGTTTACGCTGGCTGCGTCGCAAACAAGCGTCGGCTCGAAGCGATCGACAAGCTCGCGCGCCCCACACCCGGTGCTGACGACGGCGGGCAAGCCGCTGGCCATGGCTTCGATCACCACTGTGCCGAATGGATCATAGATGGAAGGCAGCACCGCAATGTCGGCGGCGCCGTACCATGGCAGCGTATCTTTTTGCGGCCCCAGCATTCGGAGCCTTGCACCAAGACCAAGCCTGTCACCGGCCCGCTGGAACGTATCGGCGCGCGAATCGTGGCCAATGACCCATAACTCCGGCTCACCATCGAGCATTGCGACAGACTTCATCAAGGCAAGAAGTCCTTTTCGCGCAAAACCCGAGCCTACGAAGAGAACGACCGGCCTGTCATCGTCGACGCCAAGCCGTGAGCGGACCACGGCTCGATGCTGTCTTCGCAACTCCAGGTTGAAGCGCTCCAGGTCGACCCCGTTGGGAATATGGTGCACGCGTTCGGCCGGATAGTCGTAGTGACGGACAATGTCCTCCGCCACCATTTTCGAAATGGCAATCACCGCTTTAAGCCGTGGGCTGCCATAGGTCGCGCGCTCGAGGCGCAGCGTCTGGCGGTGAAACGGGCTCAGCGCCATCGCTGCCGTGCCAAGCCGCGTCTCGAAACGCCGTCGCTCGGCAAGATAGGCGGCATGAACGCCTTCCCCGGCACGGAAGACGTCGCAGCACGGAAGGCGATCGTTGCTCTGCACCAGGGCCGGCGGCATTTCGGCGATCTTGCGGCAGGCGGCTCGGGCAAAGGACGTCGCCCGCAGGTAGCGGGGAAAGCGGCGGCCGGCGCACTGGATGAACTCTATGCCTTCGTGTCGCGGCCAGTCGCCTGACAGCACGGCCACCGGCCGTTGACGCGCGGCGAACGCCGCCATGATGTTTTCCAGCATGATCTCGCCTCCGCCAAAGGGCGCGTAACGCTGGCGCACGAACAGGATAGGCTTTTTCGGGTCAGCTTGAACCCGTTGATCATGCCGTGGCAAATCCATGCGACCTCGCTACGCCCTTTTGCAAGCCAATCAAGCTTTCCAACTTGGCGGGACTTTGCTCGCAGTCTATTAAGCGTGGCAAGCCGGTCCTGGATCGGGGCGCTGGCGTATAGTTCCGCTGGTTGCGGCTATGCCACGACGGTAGACTGCTTTCAAGGCGAGGGTTTTTGCCGATGACCACCAGCCATGTCTCGCCCGCCGACAAGACCGTCTCGGGCAAACGCAAAGTCGGCGTGATCCGCCGCCTGGAGCGCTCGTTGCGACCGGGGCTGCGAAATCTCCGCGGTCTGGTCAAGGAGCCGTTTCTAGCCTGGGCGCATCCGGAAGCTCTGGCTTTCTACAGCAGAGCGATGCAGACGGCTTATCTGCCGGACGACCTGATCGACGTCGTCCCGCAACTCAAGATCCTGTATCTCGCCACGCCGAAGGCGGCGAGCAGCCGCATTCGCAGCAACCTTGCAGCCATGATCGGCAATGATACCGTGTCGGAGTGGCGCAGCGACCAGAACTGGAAGGTGCACAACCGAAAGGCGTCGAGCTTGCAGGCGCCTCGCCATGGCATCGTGCAGTTCCATCGCATGGCCACAAGTCCCGAAGCCTTGCGGTTCACCTTCGTTCGCAATCCCTATACAAGGCTGTTGTCGTGCTGGGCCGACCAATATCGCGACCGCCCCCTTGTGCCTGGCTATGGCAGGGTGGAGGTCTATCTGGCCCATCGCGAAAGGGCGGATCCGTCGCTGCCTGTCGGTGCTGACAAGAGCCTGTCGTTTGCTGATTTCGTCGCCTTTGCCTGCACGACCTCGACATGGCGCATCGACAAGCATTGGCAGAGGCAAAGCGACATCGTCAACCTTCCAGGCGTTGTGTTCGACCTCATCGGCAAAACCGAGACTTTCGCACGAGATTTCGAACAGGTTCTCGATCATGTCGGTGCAAGCGAGGAAATGCGACGCGCGGCGATGCCACCTCTGCACACCTCCTCGCGCCGCAGGCTTGCCGACTATTTCACGCCAGAACTGGCCGATACGATTTACCGCGCCTATGAGCGCGACTTCGATCAGTTTGGCTATCCGCGCGCGCTTCCAGAGTGAACAATCCGCGCGACGGAACCCTCAAACATACCCGAACGCCTGCATCAGCGGTTTGCCGCGTCCCTCGGTAAGCTCCTTCAATTCCATTTGACCCAGTTCGGTCTTCCAGCGGCCGCGGCCATCATAGATCGGCTTGTTGACCTGCTGGTTGCGGAGCGCGGCATGTTGGGGTTGCGCATCGAGTGTGAACCATCGTTGCGGGTTCCGATGATAGTCGAGCAAACTCTGGTCGAACGACAATCCCAGGAAGGTGCAGATCTTTTCGATGGTCGCTTCCGGGTCATTGACAAGATCTTCGTAGCGGTAAATCAGGACGTCCGTGCTGCCGCGCTCGGCAAGCACCATTGTGTTGTCCGAAATCCAGCGATCCAGGCTCTCGGTCGCATCACCAAGCCGCTTGGTCAGCGAAGCAACGGTATCGCGCCCATCGCGTACCGGCATCACGAACTTCGCGCCCGGCACCAGGCGTCGTATCCGGTCGACACGTCTGATATGACGCGGTGTCTTTTCAAGCAGCACCGACTTGCCCGCCCCAATGGCCGCCCGTTCCAGCTTCGAGTAGCGATACAGCGCAAGTGGAGTCCATTTGAAAAACACGTTGGTTTCTTCGAATGGCAAAAAGACATCGGCATGCGAGGCAAGGATCGTCGCTATCAGCGTGGTGCCGCTATGCCCGCATCCGCAGACAAAGCCTTTGCATCGGATCAATTCACACCTGCCCTGTCGTCGACATGAGATATGCCATGTCGCTGAAAGGATTCATCGAGCCATTTCCAGTAATCGAGCCGGGCAAGCATCGTTTGTATCCCGCCGCACATCTTCATAGCGCAGAAGCGCAATCTTTCGAACGTGACTTGCGCCTGAAATATCAGACACCGCAGTGTCGCGCTAGGAGCCGTTGTAGCGAGATTTGTCGGGTCGATTTGCGCAATGCCCCTCAGATTCTTCTGGTCGGCGACGCCCCAGGTCGTCAAGCATTACGCGCAGCCAAGTCCGCCCGGATTTGGGAAACGAGACGACAAGGGAGGGGGCGGCTTCCTTGCAAAAAGGCGGACTACAAACTCAACTTATAGACTCCGATTGCGGCACTTTGATCGAGCGGATCAGCGATTGTAAATATCGATTAAGGCTTCGGCAATCCGTTGCGAAGCCGGCACCTTTGGATCAATCGACAGATTGGCATTGAGGAAGTCCCGGCTTTGCTCAAAATAGGTCGGTCTTGACCTGACCGCAGCGCGGATGTCCTCGACGAGGTCATGCTCCGACAACGTTGGTTTGAAAGCGCCCATGGGCCTGTCGAACTCGACCATGGGCGAAACCGGCGGAAACAGCACCACCGGAATGCCGCAGGCGATTGCTTCATAAACAGTGGTGCTTGGGCGCGTTACGAGCGCCAGAGCGTCCGGGAGCAGTTGTGCGAAATCCAACGGCGATTTGTTCGGCATATCGACTTTTGCGAACATCGTGGGGTGGACGCTAACGACATGGGCAAGGCCGAGTTTTGCACATGCGGCTGCCACGGCTTCAATCGCCTGGCGATCTGCGGGGTCCTCGATATTCCCCTTGAAGTTCACCAGCATAAAAAGCCCTTCGTCGTGCCTGGCACCAGCGCTTGCGGCGGCACGCTCAATGACCGGGGAGCCGACAACATATGTCGGCTGTCGCCTTTGCTGCAGCGCCGCTGGTCCCATCGACAGGATGTAGTCAGCTCTCACAAATCGATGCGGCCGCAGCTCTCGCGCACCTCCGATGAGGCCGACCACACGGACCATGCCGAAGTTGATGGAGTCGATGAATCGCCTAAAAAATTGCGGCGCAAAGTCACTTCCCGTCACCAGCATGTCACCGGGCCTGATCATCCGCTCGAGGTCAGCAAAGCCGATATGCGATATTCCTCGGGTGTTGAGTTCAGGTCGCGCTACGCCGCCGCGTTTCAATCCATCGAGATGCGCGAACACGCAGCGGATGCCGCGGTCACCCAGAATTTCTGCCGCGTCAGCCAGCAGCCGAACATTGTTGCGGTTGTGTGGGACGAAGTAGACCGTCCTCGTCGCTGCCCTGCCGCGAGCGTAGATACGCCCGCGCTTGAACAGATTTCCTGGATGCACAAGCCGGTACGCCGCGAGGAGCCGCTGCACAAAGCCATCGCTGACAGGAGAAGACGCCTTTTTTCCCAAACTACTACCCAAAGATATGCATCGCCTCTTATCCGCAAAATCTAGAACGGCCGCCCGCCGGTTAGTTTACAATGCTCTCGCCGTCAAGAAAGGCGCCTAACTCTCCGCCGGTTGTAACCTGCCTGGCACACTCGCGGTGCCTTGGGCGGTGGATTCAACCAGCGCTGATGAGTGAGCCCATGTGGTTTTGCGCGTCTTCCATCACCGCGGCCCAAGGCCGTTCCCGTTTCGAGACCAGCACGGCGGAGGGATAGTAGGGCGTGCGATCGCCCTCGACCGGCCAGGAACGTTTGAACCCATCGCCAAGAATAAAGACCGACGGGATGCCGAGCGCGCCCGCCAGATGCGCCCCGGTATTGCTGATGGTTACCACGGCGTCCATCGCGGCAACCTGCGCCGCGAAAAGATCCATGTCGACAAGTTGATCCACCAAGACGTCGTGCAAGATGCGCGCGGGATCACCATCGGTCAGGATTTTCAGGTCGGGCTCGATCCGGCCATATTGCAGCGAAACGAACCGGAGGTCCGGACGGCTGATAAGCCCGCGCCATGCCGTAAGTGGCGGCAGGTCCTTGCCAGGATTGGAGCTGCCCCATGCGATGCCGACCAACGGCAGGTCATCCTTGCGATAGCGGGCGCGAAGCTCAGCGACCCGCGCCGGATCCGGCTTGAGGGGAACAAAATGCTCCCGGATCGTGGTCTCATTCGTCTCGAACACGGCAGTCAGATGCTGGACGCCGGCGAAGAGCTGGGCCTCGCCATAGGCGGCCTTGCTCCCCGGACCGACGGCCCGCACATCGGCGGCGGGAAATGTCCGCTGAAACAGCGGCACCAAGCGGTGCTCGACCAGGACGATCAGGCGAGCCGCGCGGGCGCGCGCGCGGCCGACGGAACTCGCATGGTGGATCGCGGTGGCCAGACCCTGCTTTTCGGTTTCCATCAGATCGACGAGCAGGACCCGGTCCGAGATATCCTGGCCGAGCCATTCGCCGTCGACGCGGCCCTCGACGATGTGGCGCCGGGCGATCTTGAGCTCGGCCGCAGGGCCGTAGGCGCCCATACGCATCAGCGCCTTGCTAAGTTCGTCGAGCAGGTAGACCTCGCGTCTCGACTTCGCGATCGATCCCAGCGCCAAGGCTTTCGGCAGCGCCGCCGACCAGTCGCGCGCCTCGATGCTTCGCCTATAGTCCGCCATCTGATCGGCAATGTCGCTATCGCGCCAGCGCAGGAAAAGCTGCCGCCGGTGACGACGGAACCAGACCTTGTAATTGTAGCCTGCGAGCGCCATAACTCGGCGAACCCGGCCAAGCAGTTGACTAGCTTCCATCACCAGCTCCACCGACGATTTGCGCAACCCGTCCACCTGCTTCCCGCATGGCGGACGCCCACGCCCGGCCGCCCTTTCGCACCAGTCGAACGCTTGGATATGTGGCGACGGTCTCGCCGAAGGCAGGCCACGACAGCCGAAACCCATCGTCGAGCATGACGACAGTCGGGACGCCAAGCGCTCCGGCCAGATTGGCGCCGGTATTGCTGATCGTCACCACCGCATCGAGCGCTGCGATTTGCGCGGCAAAGCGGTCCATATCCGACAACTGGTCGACGGAAGCGTCATGGATGATGCGTCCCGGCGCCGAGCGTTCGAATTCGGCGAGCGCTGGCCCGACATCGCCATACTGCATACTGATGAAACGTCCCGGCAGATTGCTGAGCAGCGCCCGCCAATCGTCCAGAACCGGCAGGTCCTTGCTCTTGTTCAGGCTTCCCCAGGCGAAGCCGATCAGAGGCCCCGGGCCACGATCGAGATAGGTGCTGCGCAGCTGGGCGACCAGTCGGTGGTCCGGCTCCAACGGAACGAAGGGCGCGCGCGCTGTCGGCTCATCCGGCCAGAAGTACCTCGCCAGTGTCTCGAAACTGGCGAAGACATCGGCGTCCACCGCAGCCAGTTCCCCTTCTCGCTCTAGCCTGACATCGAGCGCAGGATAGGTTCGGCGATAAAGTGGCGCGAGTCGCGGCTCGACGAAGACGGTGCATCGGTCGGCAGCTGCGACCACCGGCCCAAGCAGCGACGCGAACTGGAGGAAAATTGCAAGATCACCTTCGCGCCGCTCGACGGCAAGCCTACGACCCGCAAGATCACTGCCATCCCATTCGGGCCGGCCGGGCACTTGTTTGCTCGATGCAATCAACTGCCAGGCACGATTGCCGCCGCGGAGACGTCTCAGTCCACGCCCAGCTTTTTTGACAAGCCCGCGATCGCCAAGCTGCTCACCGACCAGGCCGAGTGCCAGCGCGTGTTCCCGGGCCGCCTGCCAGTCATGCCGTTCGACACTCTGCGCCATCAGGCTCGCATGGCGTTTGACGCTTTCGTCAGCATGGCGAGAGGGGCGCTTAAAAAACTTCTTTGCCCGATCGAGAACCTTCTGCAGCCGCTTGCCGTCAACACCTTGCGGGCGCAAGTCGGCGGCTCTTGCCTTTTCAAGGATTGACCGTCTGCTCGGCACAGCGACCCTCAACTATCGCTAGACAGCGTCGAACGCGCCGTCAGAATCGACGAGAGCTGCCGGCCGACGTTGTCGAGCACCACCGGCCACGGACGTCCTTCCTTGCGCATGACGACGCCGTTCGGATACCAGGGCGTTCGATCGCCAATCGCTGGCCACGCTGTCTGAAACTTGTCGTCGATCACGAAAATAGTCGGAACACCGAGTGCTCCGGACAGATGGGCCGCCGTATTACTGATCGTTACGACGGCATCGAGCGCGGCGATCTGCGCGGCGAAACGGTCCATATCAAGCATCTGGTCGACACTGTCGTCATAGATAAGCCGTGCGTCATTGCCGTTGCGCAGGCGCCGCAGCGCCGGCTTGATCTGTCCGTATTGGAGGGAAACGAACGTCGCGTGTGTGCGGGCGATGAACCGTGCCCATTCGGGGAAGTCAGGCACGTCCTTGGTGTGTGATTTGCTGCCCCAGGACAGACCCACCAGTGGCAGATCCGTCATCGAGCGATAGCGCTTGCGGAATGTTTCGACGAGTTCAGGATCTGCCCGCAGCGGCACGAAATTGGCGGCAAGTGTTTCGGCATCGCGGCCGAAAACCCAGGCGAGATTTTCGAAGGTCGCAAATTTGTCGCCAACGACATTCTGCTGCGCTGGGACTACGGTCGCATTCGGGAACGTCCTCTGTACAAGCGATACCAGGCGCGGCTCGACCCGAATTGTCGCGCTTTGCGCACATGCAGCGGCGGCTCCGGCCAGTCGCGCATGACGGATAACGCGGCCAAGGCTGCGAGGGTCATCCTCTACAAGATCGATCAGCAGTGTATCCGAGCCGAGGTCTTCTCCAGTCCACTCGTTGGCACCTTTCCCTTTTCGTTGCCGGCGAGCGGAAAGCCGAAGCTCGGCCGCCCGTGCGAACTTGCCCAGCCGTTCGAACGCCTGGCCTGCCTTCTGCATCATTTCGGGGTCGCGGGCACGATCGGCCATGATGGCCATTTCATTGGTACTTGCTTCAAGCCCTGTCCAGTCCCGGCGCGCAATCAGCGCGTCGACCTTGGCCTGCTGCTCAAGAACGGAACGAGGCTTGGAGCCGGCAAACAGCGTCCGCACGGCCTTTGTGTACCGGCGCAACTGCAGGCCCAATCCACCAATCACATACCGGATGTAGGAACCGTGGTAAAAACTGGTCATCGGCCTTCAGCGCAATACGCTCTGCCGCAGCGTTTTGCCGCCTTCGACGAGCGAAGCGGACGCTTCCAGATGGAAGATCGAGCGATAGATTTCGCTGCGCCTGGCGAGCTCGTCATGAGTCCCGGAGTCCGCGAGGATGCCAGCGTCAAACACCAGAATACGATCGGCCGCCTTGATGGTTGAAAGCCTGTGCGCAATGCAGATCACCGTGCGCTGAAATGCATCGTCGAACGCAGCCTCCATGACCGCCCGTTCGTTTTCGCCGTCGAGCGCGGATGTTGCTTCATCGTAGACAATCACGGGCGCATCCTTGAGCAGGGCGCGCGCGATGGCAACGCGTTGTTTCTGCCCGCCCGACAGGTTGGTACCGCCGGGCCCTACCAGGGTGTCGAGCCCGTTTTCAAGGTTCGAAGCAAAACTTGTGACCCGGGCGAGTTCCGCCGCGGAATCGATTTCTTGATCCGTGGCGTTCGGGCGTCCGTCACGAATGTTGTCACGGATAGAACCTTCGAACAGGAAGATATCCTGTGACACCAGTGCGATATTGTCGCGAACGTCGGCCAGGCTGATCTTCGCAATGTCCTTGTCGTCGATGAAGATCCTGCCCCTGTCCGGCTCCATCAGGCGCAGGATCAGATTGACGATGGTGGTCTTGCCAGCGCCGGAGCGGCCAACAATCGCCAGCTTCTCACGAGGTCGGACCTCGAAGGAAACACCGTGCAGCGCCGGGCTGTTGCCGCCATAGGAGAAAGCCACATCTTCAAAACGGATACCGCCCTCGGCGCCGGTGAGGTGCTCGCCTGCGGTTGCGAGTTGTCGCTGTTCGGGCGTGTCGATCAAATCATACATCTGCTCGACGGCAACCATTTGCTTCTGGATGTCGACATTGACCCGGGCGAGCCGCTTGGCGGGCTCATAGGCAAGCAGAAAGGCGGTTATGAAGGCCATGAATTCGCCCGGGGTCTTGCCGTTGCCGAGGGTCTGCCAACTGGCATAAATGAGGAAAAGGCCGATAATGAAGCCACCGCCTGTCTCCATCAATGGACTCATCAACGCCGATGTCCGGTTGATCTGGACGCCGCGCCTTTCCATCTTGCGGACAGCCTTAGCGAAGCTGGCGATCGCCTTTTCCTCGAGCTGGAACGATTTGATGGTGCGAATGCCGTCTATGGCTTCCGTGCCGATCGACTGAACCTGTGCCGCCAGCTCTGTTTCGCCCCTTGCCAGCGACTTGATCTTTCGCGTGATCGTGCTCACCGAGAGGAAGATCACCGGCAAAGCAGCCGCCGATACAAGCGACATGGTCGGGTCCTGTACGACCATGACGCTTGCCAGTCCGACCAGGGTCAAAACGTCGGAGGCCGTGTTGCTCGTCAGCGTGATGATGACGGACGCACCGGCGCGCGCATTGAACATTATCTTGGAAATGAATTTGGCCGGATGCTGATTGACGAAATGGCCAATGTCGAGGCGCATCACCCGGGAAAACTGCCGGTGTTGGAGGTCCGACACGATGGCCCTGCGGACGTTTCCGGTCGTAATGGTTTGACCGTATGCCGCGATGCCCTTGACAGCGGAAAGTCCGATGATTGCCGCGCTGATACCCCAAACGGCGGCGGCGTTCCTGTCGATATAGATGCTGTTGATCATGTCGCGCATGATCCAGGCAAATCCGGACGTCGCCGCCGCACCGGCAATCGTGCACAGCAAACCGGCGAGATACAGCTTTATGTGCGGCGGCAGGTTCTCGAGGATCAGGCGCTTGACCAGCGGGTACGCCAAGGCCGCTGAAATTCGTCTCTTTGCGCTCATTCGGTTTCCTGCTGCGATGTGTCATCGGTGTCAGTTGGCCTTTGCCGATCCATGCGACTTTCGCGACACCGCTCGCACATCTGCTATAAATCTATGTCGGATTGCTTGTCTGTGACTTTGTTCGGACGTGCAGTCAATGCCGAATCCGGATGCCAGCCCGCGTTGACGGGATCGGTGACCATGGGAGCATACACAACTCTCCGAAGGGTCCAAGAGGAATGATCGCCTGGGCTTTGGAATAGAGCCTCCGGCAAAATCGGGCTCCCAACCGCCAGAATTGATGAGCAGCCAAGGACCGGGTTAGCGATCTAATCATTCCAAGAAATAGCTTGGGTCAGGCCCGCACCGATTATATCCTGAATACCCGAATAGCTTTGCGAAATATCGCTCATCACATTGAAGTCCGGCTTGTCGATAGTGGCGGAAAGGTATTCCTTGTATTTTGAAGCACCGTTCCAATATTGGCCTTCATCGGCGGCGACCTGAGCCTTCGTCGTAAAATTAGAGAAAAACTTAAAATGAAGAAGAGCACCATAACTCTCCACGTGGTTACGCCAATAGGGTAGCGGAGCGTGAATTGAATTTAAGATCGTCAATCGATCCCCGTATACGAACGGATATTTCGTTAGGGTGTGCGTACCAAACACCCGACTTCTCGGGCCACCTCGGATTTTGATATTTTGCGGGCTCGTCGTGTAGTCGTATCCCGAAGCATCGAAATGATCGGCTATCTCCCAAGGAGCGCGTTTTGGGTCAAACGGAAAGTCCCTTAAGTCTCCTGCTGGATACATGTCGATCATCGGCGCCAGCAAGTGCTTCATGCCTCTTTTTCGGATCCAACCGGCAAGGTCATGCAGGTCGTGGCGATTCATGCCATCATAAACCAGGTATTCATCCGCATCCACGATCACGTACCACCGGTTGAACCCGTATCTGCGGATTATATCCTGTCGCCAGAAAGTTCCGCGCCCTGCTTCTCCATAGGTCTTTCGTGAGATGAATACGTCCACATCTGGCTGGCTCAACAGAAATTCCCGTGTCCCGTCCTCAGAACGGTCATCGACAATGGCAAATCTGGAAACGCCGATCGATCGATAGTGATCAAGGAATGGAATTATCTCAGGATATTCGTTCCTGACGACTGACACAAGCAATATTTCTTTTTGAGAAACTGGCGATAGATTTCCACGCGCTTCTAAATCGTCTTTCCTCAGCGCGTTGCGAAATCTATACTGAATTGTGTCGGCAATCGATCTACGGAAAATATGAAACTGGCTTCTTTTCTTCATTTGAGCTCACAAATTTCAAGGGGCTGTCCGCACAAAGATCGCAGCGACCATGTTCGGATCGCCATGTTTTTTCGAACGTCGCTCATCACTCGACTTGTTATAGGTGATGGCAAAGGTGGTTATGAAGGCGCGATCCACTCGTCAACATCCAGTGGAGATGACTAGTGCCAGTCCAAGTTGATTTTATTGGCCCAATCTCGTTTGATTGCTTCGCGGAGCGCGCGCGTACGTTCTGCAAGCTGTGGGATTTTTTTCTCGTGGGTTTCGGCAAAGATCATATCGATCTTGTTCATTATTCCACAGGATAATATCGATTCGAGCATTGGCACTTCCGCGCCCTCTACATCAATCTTCAGTATCCTCACCGGAGATCCAAGTTCTCTAACGAAATCAACTATGCTTAACTGTTCAACCTCAGTGTAGTCGTCTTTCGAAATGTTAGATTTGTCCGCATACAAGGAAGAGGATTGCGACCAAAAGTCTGGGTCAGAACTGAATTTACGTGACCGGTAGAGCTTCGCAGTCCCGGATTGGTCGGCAAGCGCCTGCTGATACAGATGGACATTTTTGAATGCTCCAACGTTCTTGCGCAGCCGTTCGAAGGTGTAGGGGTCTGGCTCGAAGGCATGAACCGTCGAGCCCGTCTTGGCCAAGGCCGAGGTGATCTCACCCAGATTCGCGCCGGCATCTATGACAATATCGCCTGGCTTCAGCCGCCGGCAGGCCCGTCCGAACAGATACGAAGCATTCCATGAGGGACGCCCGAACCAACGGCTGTAAGCGTGATATTTTAGCAATTTAACGTTCATAGTCACACAAAAAGATCCTGTCGACAGATCCTGTCGACTCCACTGAACGTCGGCACCAAAATCCTCTATGCGCAAAATCCAGATGAGAGGGAGACGTTCTATGCCAATTTTGGTGCTGCTCTGCAACAGGGTCGCCGCGATTCTTGGCGTGCCTTTAGAGTAGTCGCTTAATGATCGGGACTTGGGGCCTATTTTCGGTTGGCTTTGAAGAGAGCGTTTGCGACGATAATGGGCTTCCGCATGACGGCAGTGATTGCGAGCTTTGGCGGCGTGCCGGCCGGATTGCGGCCAGCGGGGAAGCGGGCTAAACGTCGGGCATTGCTGTCAGCGGCCAACTATGACGATCATGGAGCGATGTGACATTGCTAGAGCGAGTTCGACGAAAGTATCTTCGGCTCCGCAAGCGACTCGGGTACATTCAACCTATCCATTTGGCGGCTGCGGACAAACTGAATAACAAGTATGGCGATTTTTCCAGTTCAGGCGTCATTACAATCCGTAAAAACGCAGTATTCACTCGAAAAGATATATTCTTCACGATGGGAAGTTGCTTTGCAGAGGAAATTCGTCTTGCGTTAACAAGCAAGCAGGTCGCCTGCGTTCCGTCTTACAGAAATATCAGTTTCGACCCAGCGCAAGCCATTGTAGATGAGCTGCCCGGGCGAGAGCATATGAACTTCTATAACACCTTCACTGTTCGCCTTCAGATTGAGCAAATGCTCGGCTTGTGGGATCAAGCCAATGACGACTGGTGGCAGATCAAAAAACCTGCGCCTTGGGGTCCGATCTGCTTTCAGGACCCCTACCGCCGTCTCATCCTCGCCAAATCTCCGGAAGTTCTCAAAGAGGTAATCGAGAGCATGAACAGGGAGATGCGGGTTGGCTTCGATGCGGCCACAGCATTCATATTTACCTTCGGAATGACTGAGGTCTTCATCAACAGGGCCAGTGGCAAGGTAGCAGCACAGAAACCGCTTTATCGTGGCGGAGGCGGAATGCAGGAAACGACGCTTCACGTCAGCAGCTTTCAGGAAAATTATGCCAACGTGATGGCTACCGTGGACATGGTCCGTCAACACAAACCCGATGCACCGATAATTCTCACAGTCTCACCGGTTGCATTGGCTCGGACGTTTCAAGACGCGGATGTCGTCACGGCGAACACTGAAGGCAAATCCGTTCTTCGGGCTGTGCTTGGTCAAGTCTGCCGGGAACGGGACAATGTCCATTACCTTCCCTCATTCGAGCTTGTCACCTATGGAGGCCTCACTCATAGCTACGAAGAGGACTTACGGCACGTAAAGAGATCGGTCGTCGACGACATCGTTGAACAGTTCTTCAACGCGTACTTTGCTCCGTCGTAGGCGTCATCGTACGGACACCCCGTGCCTTGCCGCCGTGACATCGTCTCTTCGTGTCGATGGAGAGTAGCCGCAGCCATTCAGCGCTAGACGTTTGTGGACGGAAACTAGACTAGCACAGCGCGCTCTTGACCGATATAACGCCGCCGACCTATCCAGCCACGAGAGGCTAATTCATGCTGTTTTGGAACACCCGCAAGAAATTCGCAGGAACGTGGGAGGATCGCCTCGACGGGCTGTTTTCGTGCGGGGTAGACTACGCCGGCAAGACGATCCTCGACGTCGGCTGCAACATGGGCATCGTCGCTTATGAAATCGCCAAGCATAGGCCGGCTTACATCCACGGCATCGACATCCTGAAACCCGCATATCGGCGTGGCTCGCTCGATCTTTCTGGGATCTGGCGTCGAAAGCCGATTTGATGCCATGAACTTGGGGAGCCGAAAGCTTCCATCCGTTCTCCGAGACAGCTATGATGTCGTTCTGCTCCTCGCTGTTTACCAGCATGTCCGCAGGGGATTGGGCCAGGATAAGGCTGATCGCATCTTTGCCGATATCATAAACCGCGCACAGACCGTAGTGGCGCGGGTTCCAAAAGAAAAAGATATTCGTCTTCAGTCTTTAATCGAGGGCGCTGGATTCAGCTTATCTCATCGCCACCAGTCGCCGCGCGGCTGCACGGTTCAGGCTTATCATCGCCACTAGGGCTTGTTGCGTTCAGCCCGCCTTGTCGCACAGCGGCACCTTGCGCTTTGGCGCCCGATATTTCGCCACAGACTGACCGTTCCAATGTCGACCGTGACCGCGAGGTCCGATCGTGACCTTGACGCCCTCATCGTCTATCCGGGTGTCTCCGGTAAGGTCGATCTTCTGGCCGCGCTTGACCTTTAGATGTGCTGTCTCGAATGCGGGAAATTGTAGCTCGGGATCGAGACGCTTACGCCGCCCTCAGTGACACGCCGGCGCACCGTGGCAGTCACAGCCACCTCGTCGCCAATGCCTATCTCCCGCGTCATGCCAGAGATTCTGCAGCCGGCGTGGCAACCGTCAAGGGGCGAGAATCTTTCGCTGCTTGAAGTAGCTCAAGGGTGCGGGCGCCCCGCCGGGGTCCTGCAATGGAATCAAGGGACGAGGTGAGAGCCATTTCTCTGCTAAGTCCTTTGCCTGCCTCAAAGTGCGACAATTCTCGACCGCACCAGTTTTTCCCAATAGCTGCTACTTTTGTTGCGCAATTTTTCTGTTTTCCCCAGTTCTTCGTGGGACTGTTTGTGCAAGCTGAACACCGCGCGAACCTGCGGCTGGTTGACGCGGAATGCCGCGCACTAGCTTGCCTTTACGACAATCGCCTGCCCCGTTGGAAGTTCGATGATGCCTTCCGGGCGGTTTTCGAAAAATTGATCAAAGGCCTTTCGGGCTCCAGGACAGAGCGCAGAGCCGTAGTCGTCACATATGATCATGCCATTCGCGCACACCCGATCGTAGAAGAAGGCGAGCGCGTCACGTGTCGGCTCGTAAAGATCGACGTCAATATGGACCAGGGCGAAACGCCGGTCAGATACGTTGGAAAGAGTTTCCGGTATCCATCCGACATGAAAAGTGGTGTTGCTGAAGTCGGAAATATTCTCTCTGGCTACCTTCTCGTCGGTGCTGAGATCGCCGGACTTCCATGGCGTTCGGCCGTTTGGCTTGCGATCCTCTGCGGTCGGTTCCGAGAGGCCAGCGAACGAGTCAAAAAGGTGGTAGTGCCGTGGCCGAAGATCGCTCATCAGCATGAATATCGTCGACCGGCCTTGCCTTACGCCGCATTCGGCCACATCGCCGTCGATACGCTCGATCGATCGCAAGCAGCTTTGCAGGACGAAAGCCCGGGGATCTGGAATCCCACGGATGTTTTTGACCCGCTGCAGCGCCTTTCGGAAAAACGGCTGGTCTTTCCAGACCATATGACTGGAATAAACATAGAAACCGTATTTGTCGGCCTTCTTCTGAGAGACCTTATACCAGGCCACGCCTCTGCGTTTTTTCGAAATGACAGCAAGTGCCGCGTCTCTCAATTTCATCCTGTATCCTCCAGCATTCGACATGTCCATAACACGGGCAGAAGAGAAAGCTCTACCGGCATCAGGCGCGGAATGAAATCGAGTTCCGGCTGAGGGACATTAGCTTATCGAGCGCCGCAAGGAGCGCTTCCCGGTGCTCGTAATAAGCCTATGCCTGGAATGGAACGCCCATGCAGTGCGACTCAAGATCACGGGTCATGTGCCTGGGCCGGTGCGGAACAGGCGCGCAGCCGGGCATCCTGGCCGTTCTCCGGCATGAGCGCCAGCGCCAGGCATTGTCGATCCGCTAATTCGGGAGGTTCAGTCGACTGCCCCGACCAGTACATCGGGGTGTTCGATTATCGCGACCCAGCGCCCGGTATGCGTAGACGACTGCCTTTTTATGAATCGATATCCAGTTACCGACCAAGGCTTCACATCGTCATTGAGGTTGTCGAGCACATAGTCGCCTTTGTCGGTCTTGACGGTCAGCACCGCGTGCCCCTCGCCGTCCTGCTTCCTGACGACGGTGATCAGAAGGTTCGACAGCGATATGCCCTTCTGCCTGAGCAACTGGCGCTTGAGCAGGACATAATCCTCGCAGTCGCCGAGCGCGTGGTCAGGATAGGACCAGAATTCCATCATGCCGTGAACGTCCAAATCGCTCGCGGGCCTGATCGATCTGTTCACCAGCTTGTTGACGGAGGCGAGCTTGCCTTCCATGCCCGCGGACAGAAGGACTGGAGCGCTCTTGCCTGATCGTATTGCGCACTCCGCGGCCCGCCGTCTGCAGAATTCGATGTAGCCGACAGGGATGGAGGTTGGCTGCCCGGTGGCCATGGCGCCAGGCACGACGTCGGCCGAAGCCTTCTCCATCGGCGTCGCGGACATCATCAAGCCTATCAGTAGGCCGGCACACAGCCATGCCCGCGGTACCACCAATCCCATTCGCCCCGCCCCAGAGGTAACAACCCGAAACAATCTTTAATACCGCGTTACCATCATTTCATAAGCGCATCAACACAGCCGCCGCACAATTTAAAGCGACGGTCGCGAACCACCTGATGGTGGGCGCCGCACGGTCGCCCGATCAGCAAATTATGCGTTCACCCGATCAGGGGAATTGTCCCGCTTTTACGTCATCGGCGTTCTTCGGCAGTTCCGCTTACCTGGACCTGATGACGGCGCCCGACAGGTATCTGGCCGCGCAAACGCCGACAGGCGGCCAAAAAAAATTGTAGCCAAATTTGTCGAAGTCCAAGAGCTGCGGGACCTCGCATGGATTCTCATACATTCGGATACACTTCGATAGCACTCGGGCAAATCTCTGCGACAGGCTCAGCCTAGTTTCATCCGTGAGCAGGGAGCCTCGTCATGATGGCGAGACAGAGAGCCGACAGGATTTCGCAAAGCAGGAGTCAATTCCGCGCGAGCCGCCGTCGGCGGGTCTGCTCGTTATTGAAAGGAACAGTACGATGAACAAACTTGTAACCGCTATCGCCCTCCTCGCCCTGTCGACAGGAGTCTCGCTCGCTGCCAATCAAAACCCGGACCGCGATCCAACCCGCGGCTTCCCTACTGGCGTCGACAACAGCGGAATGACCTTGGATACCAGTCACACGGCTTCCTTGCCTCAACCGATGGTCGCTCCGAAAGAAGAACAGCCACAGCCCGGCAAGGTCCTTGGGGGTCGTGCGCCATGGGCGGGCAGCCGTTGATGCGCTGAACTTTTCCTCCCATGCAAAATTGTCCAATCACCCCGCATTCAGCGGGGGTGGTTGGACAAGGGCGCCCGGGAAAATCGCGCCGATAGGGTGAATTCAATGTCTCAGGCGAGCGTGTCGAGGCGCCATGGCGAACAACCATGGGATCACGGCAGGCGTCTCGGAAATGACCTTGGCAGCAGGGAAGAACAAAGCTCCGCATCAACCTGCCGAGCGCCCCGGATCGCTGCTTCAAGGTCGATTTCGACGCCATAAGCGCTAGCGATACGCGGGTAGAACGTCGACGCCGGCTCACGACCGGCTTGCCGGTCCTCATGGGATTCCAGCGCGCGCTCAACGACTCGGCGATCGAGCGGTTCTCGCGCCGAGCCAGCCGGTGCCATCCGGGATGCCGTCGTTCAAGCGATCGCCGCAAACCGGCGCCGCGCCGTCTTAGTGGCACCCCGCAATAGCGCAAGATGTATAGACAACCGGCCGCAACTGGTGTTCGTTTCCAATCCGACCGCATGGTTTTTTTCGGGAATGCAGGAAACCGCCATGAACGCCGCTCGCCTGTTCGACCTGACCGGAAAAAAGGCGCTGGTGACGGGCGCCAGCCGCGGCATCGGCCAGGCCATGGCGGAGGCGCTCTCGGCGGCCGGTGCCGATGTGGCGGTGACCGCCCGCGACGAAAATTCCCTTCGTGAAACGGCGGACCGAATTAGCGCACATCGGCGAAGGTCGCTTTGCCGGTCTCTCGACGTGCTCGACACCGATCGCATCCGCGTGGTGGTCGACGAGGTGGCGGATGCCTTTGGTGGGCTCGACATTCTGGTCAACAACGCCGGCTACGAAAAAGTCCAGCCCTCGCTCGACGTGGACGAGGCGGTATGGGACCGCATCGTATCGACCAATCTGAAGGGCGCCTTCTTCTGCGCGCAGGCTGCGGCGCGGCGGATGGCTGACGACAACAGCGGTGGCGCGATCATCAATCTTTGCTCGCTGACCTCCTATGTCGGCATTCCGACCGCGGTACCCTACGGCTCGTCCAAGTCCGGGCTTCTGGGCATGACCCGCGCACTCGCCGCGGAATGGGCATCGCTCGGCATCCGCGTCAACGCCATCGCTCCGGGGTATTTCCATACGGCGATGACGGACGCCTTTTATCAGGATCCCGATTGGCAGACTGCGATGCTGGCCAAGATCCCGCAGCGGCGCTTCGGCACGATGCAGGACTTGGCCGGAGCTGTTGTGTTTTTGGCGAGCGGGGCATCCGCCTATGTCACCGGGCATTGCATTCCGGTCGACGGCGGCTTTCTCGCATCCATCTGAGCGACTGAGATGCGGCGCAACGAGGACTGTGTAGACCGAGCTTGTATATGGTTGTATATACCACCTGACACGCTGGACGTCCTTGCATGCGACCGGCGACAAATGGGGAACCACAATGCAGGAGCGTTTTCGGGCCGCAGCTTCGCACGAAGCGGAAGGCGACAGGGAAATCGCCGTCACGGCCCGCAACGTCGGGATGGACTTCGATGGGGTTCAAGCCGTCAAGAACGTGTCCTTCGATCTGCCGAAGGGCCGGTTTCTCACCATTCTCGGGCCGTCTGGGTCCGGCAAGACAACCCTCCTGCGGATGATCGCCGGGTTCCAGACCCCGAGCAGCGGCGAGATCTTCATCAACGGTGAAGCGGTGAGCGCGGTGCCACCGCACAAGCGGTCGATCGGTATGGTCTTTCAGAGACTTGCCTTGTTTCCTCATATGACGGCGGCCGAGAATGTCGCCTTCCCGCTGAAGATGCGTCGGCGCGACGCACGCACCATTCCCGACCGCGTCGAGCGATATCTGGCTCTGGTGCGGCTCGGAGGCTATGGCGGCAGGCGCATTCACGAACTGTCCGGCGGGCAGCAGCAGCGCGTCGCGATTGCGCGCGCGCTGGTGTTTGAGCCCGACCTGCTGCTTCTCGACGAGCCGCTCGCCGCACTCGACCGCAAGCTGCGCGAGGAAATGCAGCTTGAATTCCGCCGCATCCAGCGTGAGCTCGGCGTCACCACGATCAATGTCACCCACGACCAGCGCGAGGCGCTGGTAGTTTCCGACGATATCGTCGTCATGGATCAGGGCGAGATCCAGCAGAAGGCACGGCCGATCCACACCTACCGCCAGCCACGCAACGCCTTCGTCGCCAATTTCATCGGCGTCACCAATTTCATTGCCGGCACGGTACGGGCCGTATCGGAAATGGGCGATGTTTCCATCGTTCGGGGTGATCTGATGCTTGCCGGAAAGGTCGGCGATCCGGTCAATCCGCCTGCCGAGGGCGACAAGGCATCGGGAGCGATCCGCGCCGAACAGATCCGTCTCGCCGGCGATGCTGCGCAGCTGTCGAAGCTTGATTGCATGCTGGCCGGGACTGTGACCGACACCATCTTCGAAGGCGAGCGCATGGTCTACGAGGTAGCCTGCGCCGCAATTGGCGACGAGGTCATTCGCGTTTTCGACCATGATCCCGCCGCGCACACGCAGTTCGACATAGGCGAAAGCGTGTTCCTGGGGTGGAACACCAGGGACATGCTTGTTTTTCGATAGAACCGGAGACCGGTCAAACCCAGAGGAGAATGCAGATGAAGCGCTTTAAGCCGACATTATCCCATCTTTCCCGCAGAACCTTCCTTCAGGCCACCGCTGCGCTCGGCGGCGCCTCAGCGCTCGGCCTGCGCGGCGCCTATGCGCAGGAACCGGAAAAGCCGGCGGAGATCATCGTGCGCGCCTGGGGCGGCAGCTGGGTGGATAGCCTGAAGGCCGGCGTGTCCGACAGCTTCACCAAGATGACGGGGATTGCTGTCCGTCACGACCTGACCGAAGACAACGAGATTCAGCCCAAGGTCTGGGCGGCCGTGGCGCAGAAACGCGTCCCGCCGATCCATATCAACTGGGACACCACCACCAATGCCACGAAATCGGCACTGCGCGGCGTGACGGAAGACCTCTCCGACCTGCCGAACCTCGCCAATGTGACGGACCTTGCCAAGCCGGCCGGCCTGGAAGGCTTCCCGATCGTCAATACCTACGGTTATGTCTATGTACTTGCCTATCGGCCTGCGGCATTCCCGGATGGACCGCCCAAGTCCTGGAAAGATCTGCTCGACCCGAAGTTCAAGGGTCGGCTTGCCTTCTACAATGACGGCATCGGCTTCCATTTCCCCGCCCAGGTCGCCGGTGGTGGCAAGCTGGAGGACATTCCCGGCAACATGCAGCCGGCATGGGATTTCATCACCAAGATGAAGGCACAGCAGCCGCTGCTGGGCGAAGATCCCGACTTCACCACCTGGTTCCAGAACGGCGAGATCGACGCCGCCTGCACCATCTCGACCAACGCCCGGGAGGCGCGCAAGAACGGCGTCAAAATCGAATGGGTGGTGCCGGAAGAGGGTGCAAAATTTGACACTGACGGTCTGTGGATCCCCAAGGGCCTGCCGGAAAACGAACTCTACTGGGCCAAGCAGTACATCAATCACGCCTTGACCAAGGAAGCCCAGCAGATCTGGCTGGACGGGCTTGGCTTGCCGGGCGTGGTGCCGGGCCTCACGCCGCCCAAGGATCTGGTGGGCGATCCGTCCTATCCGACCACTGAAGCGGATTTCCAGCGCCTTATCCGCATCTCGTCGAAGATCCAGGTCGAGAACGAGAGCGACTGGTTTTCCAAGTTCAAGGCGATCATGCAGGGCTGACGCCGGTCGGCCGGTGCTGCGCTCGTGCGGCACCGGTTCCTTCACGACGTCGGATACGGATTTTTCATGCGGGCAGCCAGGACAGCCTATCCCCTGACATGGCACATCATGGATGCGTTGGAAGGCGTTGCCGCCGCTACCTGGCCGGCGCGGTTCAGGCGCGCTACGCCCTATCTGATGCTGCTTCCGGCGGTGCTGCTTGTCGGGCTGCTCGTGCTTGGTCTCATCCAGATCGCGGATGCCAGCCTGCGCACGCTCGACACCACCACCTTCCAGTTCTCCGACGACTATTCCATCGCCAATTTCCGCCGCGCGCTGACCGAGCCACTGTTCCTGGTCGTCGCGCAGCGCAGCCTCGTTGCCGCCCTGATCGTCACCGCGGTGACGCTCGTCTTCGCCTTTCCCTACGCCTATCTGATGGTGCGCACGCGTTCGCCGGGATTGCGCAAATTCCTGCTGATTGCGCTGTTCCTGCCGTTCTTCATCGGCCAGGTGGTGCGTGCCTATGGCTGGCTGATCATCCTCGGCAACCAGGGCATGGTGAACGAGGCGCTCGGCCTTGTCGGGGTCGCCCCGATGCGGCTCATCTATAACTACCCCGCCGTGCTGTTCGGCCTCGTCCAGTACATGCTGCCGTTTGCCGTACTGATGCTGGCGCCGGCACTCACCGCCATTCCCGAAGAGCTCGAGGCAGCCGCTGGATCGCTCGGCGCGAACTGGGTTCGCACGTTCATCCACGTCGTGCTGCCACTCGCTCGTCCAGGCTTCGTCGGCGCCGGCGTGGTGGTGCTGACGCTTTCGCTCACCGATTTCGCAGTCCCTGCGATCCTTGGCGGCGGCTCGCAGGATTTCATCGCCAACGCCATCTACGACCAGTTCTTCCGCACCTCCGACCAGGGTCTCGGCGCGATGCTGGCGCTTATGCTGGTCGCGCTCGGGTCAATCCTTGTCGGCTTGGTGTTCGCGCTGTTTGGAGCCGGAACGCTCGCCATGGGGAGGTCGCGGGCGTGAGCGGCTCGCGCAGCAAATCGATTGTCCTGTGGACCCTGGTGACGATCGCCCTGGTGACGCTTTCGGCGCCGACGATCGTTGTGCTCGGCGCTTCGTTTACCGGCGGCAACATCATCACGTTTCCGCCGGATGGACTGTCGCTGCGGTGGTACGCGCGTATTTCGCAGGCCTCCGACCTGCGCAATGCTTTCCTGCGCACGCTCCAGGTCGCGACGGTCTGTACGATCGTTGCCATTCCAGTGGGCACGCTGGCGGGCATCGCGCTGGCGAAATATGCGGTTCGTTTTGAGAAGACGATCCAGATCTACCTGCTGCTGCCATTCACCATCCCGCTGATCGGATCGGGCATCGGCCTCATGCTGATCTTCGGCAACGCCGGCATTCTCGGCCAGCTCTGGCCGGTCGGCATCGCCTGCTGCGTCATCAACCTGCCCTTCATGATCTGGGCGGTGACGGCGAGCGCCACCGGGCTTGACCCGGATCTTGAACTGGCCGCCGCCAATTGCGGCGCGCCGCCGCTCCAGGTGTTCTTCTCCGTCACCTTGCCGGCGGTCATGCCAGGGGTGATCACCGGCTCGCTGCTGATGTTCATCCTGGCGCTCAACGAGTTCCTGGTCAGCCTGCTGCTCGTCGATGCCCGCATCGTGACGCTGCCGGTGCTGATCTACAACTCCATCCGCTCGATCATCACGCCGGATCTCGCCGCGATCTCCGTGGTCTTCATCGCCTGCTCGGCTGTCGCCGTTTTCCTGCTCGACAGGCTGGTCGGGCTCGACATCTTCCTGAAATCGAAATGAGGAAAGCCGGCTCGTCGGCCGCAAAGGAAATCCTATGCCAAACGTATCATTCCACGATTTGAGACAACTCGACGCCGCCGCTCGTTCGGCATTGATGCGGCGCTCAGAGACCGATCTCTCTGGCTTTATGGAGAAGGCCGCGCCGATCATCGAGGCGGTCCGAACAGAAGGCGACGCCGCGCTCGTTCGCTTCGCCCGCGACTTTGACAAGGCAGATCTCGATGCCACGCGACTGAAGGTCAGCCCCGCCGAGTTCGACGCCGCCTTCGGCATGGTCGACGAGGACGTGATCGCCGCCATTCGCTTCGGCATCGACAACATCCGGCATTTCCACGAAGAGCAGAAACCGGAAGCGATGTGGCTCAAGGAAATGCGGCCCGGCGCCTTTGCCGGCGACCGCTTCACGCCGATCCGCTCGGTGGCGCTCTATGTCCCGCGCGGCAAAGGGGCGTTCCCTTCGGTGACGATGATGACCGCAGTGCCCGCAGTGGTGGCGGGCGTTCCGGAGCTTGCCATCGTCACGCCGCCGGCGCCCGATGGTTCGGTGGACGCAGCGACGCTGGTTGCGGCGCGCCTCGCCGGCGTCGAAACGGTCTACAAATGCGGCGGCGCGCAGGCGGTCGCCGCGGTCGCCTACGGCACAGAGACGATCACGGCCGCGCTCAAGATTGTCGGTCCAGGCAGCCCCTGGGTGGTTGCGGCCAAGCGGCTGCTTGCCGGCGTCATCGATCCTGGCCTTCCCGCCGGCCCGTCTGAAGCGATCATCCTCGCCGACGACAGCGTGCATGGCGGGCTGGCCGCGCTCGACCTCCTCATCGAGGCGGAGCACGGACCGGACTCGTCTGCCTATCTGGTGACCCACAGCCGCCGCGTGGCGGAGGAGGCACTGGCCGCGCTGCCGGAGCACTGGGCGCGCATGACCGAGCAACGGGTCGCGTTCTCAACCGCGGTCCTGACCGGCGCCTGTGGCGGCATTGTGCTGACGGCCTCGATCGAGGAGAGCTACCGCTTCATCAACGACTACGCACCGGAGCACCTGGAGATCCTCTCCACCGACCCCTTCGCGCACCTTGGCCACATCACCGAAGCTGCAGAGATCCTGATGGGACCGCACACGCCGGTCTCGATCGGCAATTTCGGGCTGGGCCCCAACGCCGTGCTGCCGACCAGTCGCTGGGCGCGTACTTGTGGACCGCTCTCGGTCACGGATTTCGTCAAGCGCTCTTCGATCGGCTACGTGACGGAAGCGGCCTATCCGGAATTCGCGCGCCATGCCCGCACACTTGCCCGTTATGAAGGCTTCTCCTCGCATGAACACGCCGTCTCCGACGTGCGCGACCGATATCTGGCGCGGTAGCGGATGATGAAGGCGGCCAGACTCCATGCGGCGGGCGATTTGCGGGTTGAGGACGTGCCATCTCCCGGCGAACCAGCGCCTGGCTGGGTGCGGCTCAAGGTGACGGCCGCCGGCATTTGCGGCTCCGACCTCCACAACTTCCGCACCGGTCAGTGGATCAGCCGCGCGCCGAGCGTCGTTGGACATGAGTTCGCTGGCGAAGTGACTGCCGTGGGGGCCGGCGTGTCCCAGTTTGCGCTCGGAGACCGGGTCGTGGCCGATTCGCGCTTCTGGTGCGGCGAGTGTCCTGCCTGCCTGGCCGGCCGGCATAATGTCTGTGCCAGACTGGGCTTTGTAGGCGAGATCTGCGACGGCGGCTTCGCGGAAGAGACGCAGCTGCCGGCGCGGCTGCTTGTGCGCCACGACCCCACGCTCGATCCCGCGATCGCCGCCATGGCGGAGCCGCTGGCGGTCGCCCTGCACGCGGTGCGGCGGCTGGCGGCGCCGGCCGCAGCGCCGGTGCTTATCGCTGGTTGCGGCCCGATCGGCGGATTGGCTGCGCTGCTCCTGTCGCGGCCAGGCGAGAGACAGGTCCTCGTCGCCGACCGCAATACGGCGCGTGCGGAGCTTGTGGCCAAGGTGAGCGGCGCGACCGTCGTCGACCTGGACGCCCTGCCCTGTGATCCCAATCTGCGCCATGCCCCCAATCTGCGCAATGCCATCGACGCGACGGGCAGCGTGGCGGTGATGGCGCGGCTGCTCGATGTTTTGGCCGGCGGCGGCACGCTGGCGCTGGTCGGCATTTCGCATGGCCGCCTCGACCTCGACCCCAACTTGCTGGTCGAGCGCGAGATCGCGCTTGTCGGCTGCCACGCCTTCGCCGACGAGCTTGCGCCGGCCGTCTCGATGCTGGGCGATCTCGCGCCCGCGCTGTCGCGCTTCGTGTCCGACGAGATCGCGATCGGCGAAATTCCCGCCGCTTACCAGCGCCTGATCGCCGGCGTGAGCGGCGGGTTGAAGACCATCGTCCGGATGGAGAGCGGACGATGATCAGGCTTACCGAAACCGCCGGGCCGCTCTACGAAAAGGTCAAGGACTACGTGCTTGGCAATATCGGCAGTGGCAACTGGCCGAAGGACCGCAGGCTGCCTTCCGAAAACGAGCTGGTCAGCACGCTCGGCGTCTCGAGGATGACGGTGCACCGGGCGCTGAGGGAACTGACCTCGGAAGGCCACCTGCTGCGTATCCAGGGCGTAGGCACCTTTGTGGCGCCGCCGAAACCGCAATCGGCCCTCATCGAAATCAGGAACATCGCCGGCGAGATCGCCGCGCGCGGCGCACGCCACAGGGCCGAGGTCATCGTCCTCGAGAAGATTCGCAACCCGGCGCTGGACCTCGTCGTCGCCTTCGA
The DNA here is from genome assembly GCF_055811435.1 of Mesorhizobium sp. WSM4837. Classification (NCBI taxonomy): domain Bacteria; kingdom Pseudomonadati; phylum Pseudomonadota; class Alphaproteobacteria; order Hyphomicrobiales; family Phyllobacteriaceae; genus Mesorhizobium; species Mesorhizobium sp. WSM4837. The sequence continues at coordinate 60,654 of NZ_JBVVQE010000024.1, read as the reverse complement.
GTTCACGCGCCGCAGACCGGTCGCCCATTCGATCATCGTGCATTTCGAAGACGATGTGCCCGTCCAACTCGAGGAACGCTTTGTCAATCCGGCGCTCGCACCGGACTACCATCGGCAAGATTTCGTGGCGACCACCACTTACGACTACCTGCAGCGGGCGACGCCGCTGACGGAAGTGGAGCATGTGATCTCGGCCGTCGCCGCAGAAGAGATGGCGGCCCGCCATTTGAAGATCCGACCCGGCGACCCATGCCTGCTCCTGCATCGGCGGACCTGGTCGGGCGCGGCGGTCGCCACCGTCAACAAGCTCACCTATGTCGGCAGCCGCTATTCGCTGGGCAGCCGCTACGCGCCCTCACCCGCCGCATGAGCAGCGACAGCCCGCCAGGCAGGGCGGGCGGCGCTATCGGCCAAACGGCTGCCTTGATAGGCAATCAGCTCCGCCTGCGCCGCCTTTTTTCTTGTTGACGCCGATCAGATCATTTCGGGTCAAGCCTGGCCGCCGGTCAAATTGCACCGGAGCGGCCAGACTGATTGGCCGACCGTTCAAACCAAACCGGGGACCACGAAAACCAGCCAGGCGATGACAGGGCCGATGATGGCGATAAGCGCGCTGTAGATCAGCAACGTCTTCAGCACGCCCTCGCGCTCTGCTTCCCGGGCATTGGCGACGACCAGCGCACCGTTGGTCGAAAACGGGCTGGTGTCGACGATGGTGGTGGAGATCGCGATCGCCGCAACCACACCTATGGCACTGATCTGTCCCTGCAGGAGGAAGGGCACGGCCAGTGGAATGATGGCTCCCAGCAATGCCGTGGACGAGGCGAATGCCGATACAATGGCGCCGGTGAAGCAGAGGAGGAGTGCAACCAGCAGCGGCATGCCCAGGCTTGAAATGCCTTGGGCGACGTAGTCGATCGTGCCGATCTTCTCCATGACGCCGACATAGGTGATGATGCCGGCGATCAGGAGCACCGTCGACCAGCTGACCTTGTCGATCGCTGCCTTTTGGGTCTTTGGCGAGAGGAGCGCGAGCGCGACCGCGACGGTGATCGCCACCAGGCCGACATTGAACTTGAAGACAAGTGCGCCGACCGCGAGCGCGGTTAGGCCGACTAATGTCGTCAGCCTTTCCGTAGTCAGGCCGGAAAGCGCCGACACATTTTTTGTCTGCTCCTCAAAGACGTGATGGCTGATCGGAGTAGCCGGCGTGCCGCCGTGGCCGACGATTGACTGCGTGACGCCTTCGGGGTGGAGGTCAGGCAGCGGTCCCGACGCGACCGAATACTTACGCAGCACCTTTGAGCCGCCGAAGACGAAGAATACGAGGACGGCGATGGCCAGATTGAAGAAGAAGCTGGAGAGAAACAGTGATGTCGGCGCGAACGGCAACCCCGCCTTTTCGACGATCTGGTTGGTAATGCCGCCATAGACGCTGATCGGCGAAAAGCCGCCCGCCTGTGCACCGTGAATAACCATCAATCCCATCATGACCGGATTGATGCGGTACTGGAACGCAAAACCCAGCGCCACCGGGGCCAGGATGGCGACCGCCGCAGGTCCAAGCGCACCGAAGCCGGTGATGACGGCCGCGACCAGGAACATGACCCAGGGAATCCACGCCACATGTCCGCGCACCAGTTTGACCGCGCCCTCGACCAGCCAATCGATAGTACCGTTGATCTGGGCGATGGCGAACAGGTAGGTAATGCCGACCAATGTCAGGAAGAGGTCGCTCGGGAAGCCAGCAAATATTTCCGCCGGCTTCATCGCCATGACGAGCGAGCCGACCAGAAAGGCGCATGCGAAGGCGAGCGCGCCCATATTGATCGGCTGCATGGTGGCGATCACGAACATGCCGATCAGCAGCGCAATCGACAGAATCTGGATGTTCATAGCTTCCTCCCTCGGGAAACGCCTTCAGGCGCCCGTTCTCATTTCCATCGGTGGTAGATCAGCCTGCGTTGGTCTCGCTCCCAAGCACCAACGCAGGGTCGTCAGCGCCTCCTAGAGCCGGATGATTTCAGGAGTCGACCTGAAATCTGAATCCGGCTCTAAATCAAAGAGATAGAGCATGATGTCGTCCGAAAACCGCTTCACACTTTTCGGCATCATGCTCTAGGAGGCGGGCATGTAAAGGTTGCTGAACCGGTCGCGCAGAAGGTTCTTCTGCACCTTTCCCATGGTGTTGCGCGGAAGGTCCTCGGCGAAGATCACCCGTTTCGGCTGCTTGTAGCGCGCGAGGCGGTCGCGCAGCGCGTTCAGCACGGCCTTTTCGTCCATTGTGGCACCGGGCTTGAGCACCACGATGGCCGTCACCCCCTCGCCGAAATCCGGATGTGCAATGCCGACGACCGCACTCTCGGCGACGCCGTCGAGTTGATCGATCTCACCCTCGACTTCCTTCGGGTAGATGTTGTAGCCGCCGGAGATCACCAGGTCCTTGTCGCGGCCGACGATGTGGAGATAGCCCGCCTCATCGATCTTGCCGAGGTCGCCGCTGATGAAATAGCCGTCCTTGGTGAACTCCGCCGCGGTCTTTTCAGGCATCCGCCAATAACCCCGGAAAACGTTCGGGCCCTTGATCTCGATCATGCCGGTTTTGCCTGGTCCGAGCGTCTCGCCGGTGGCCGGATCGGTGACCCTCACCGACACGCCCGGGAGTGGGAAACCTACTGTCCCTGCCCTTCGCTCGCCGTCATAGGGGTTTGAGGTGTTCATGTTGGTTTCGGTCATGCCGTAGCGTTCGAGAATGGCGTGACCGGTGCGCTGCTCGAATGCGGCGTGCGTTTCAGCGAGCAACGGCGCCGAGCCGGAGATGAACAGCCTGATGTTGGCGACCGTCTCCCGGTTCAGGCCCTCATGCTGCAGCAACCGGACATAGAAGGTCGGCACGCCCATCATCAGCGTCGCCCGCGGCATCAGAGAAAGGATTTCCTCCGGATCGAACTTTGGCAGCAGAAACATCGAGGCGCCGGCGATGAGTGTGACATTGGTCGCCACGAAGAGCCCATGCGTGTGAAAAATCGGCAGCGCGTGGATCAGCCGGTCGGCTGCCGTCACCTGCCACCATTCGCGCAGTGCTATTGCATTGGACAAAAGGTTGTCGTGCGTCAGCATTGCGCCCTTGGAACGGCCGGTGGTTCCAGATGTGTACAGGATCGCGGCGAGATCGTCAGGCGCGCGCGCCGCGTCGAGAAAATCGTCAGACTCGTCGCGGGCCAACTCCATGAGCGACCCGGCGCCGTCCGCATCGAGCGTTTCGACAATCGCGCCGTAGCCGTGCGCGATCGTCTCGACATCAGTTCGCGACTTCGAGGAGACGATGACGAGCCGCGGTTCGGCGTCACCGATAAAATAGTCGAGTTCAGCCAGCGTATAGGCGGTATTCAGCGGCAGATAGATCGCCCCGCAGCGCACGCATGCGAGATAGAGCATCAGAGCCTGCGGGCTCTTGTCCACCTGGACCGCGACGCGGTCGCCCGGGCGAACGCCGAGCACATCAATTGCGCTGGCGATCTGTCCGGAGAGCCGCAGCGCATCTGCATAGGTCCAACGCTGACCATCAATAGTCTCGATGAAAATCGACTCGCCTGACTTAGCGGATGCTCGCATGGCGTCGAACAGATGATTGCTCATTGAACTCCTCCCAATCTGCTTATTAGGTTTTCTGCATTTCGGTGCGGCGTCGATGAACCGGGGCCGCGATATCGGTGTCGGTCGAAGCGGTTGCCGCCAGTTTTCTTACCTCCGGCGAAGCGGCTATTTCGCCATGCTGCGCCAAGGCTTCGTGGTTCGCCTCGATGTCGTCCAACTTGTAAAAGTAGTTGACCATCAAGCCGTGGGACTGCCGCATCGCCTTGGCGGAGCGATCGGCGAGGAAGTTCAGCCGTTCAAGGCGAGCGCCGTTGCCCAAATGAAAACGCGCCACAGGATCGACCGGCCGTCTGCCGGTGGCTCGTTCCCTAATGAAATAGCGTGCGGCGAGCGGGAGAAGCACCGCTTCAACGGCCTGTGCCTTCTGCGGATTGTCCGCCCAGCCCGGATCGTCCAGCAGCTCGAGCGTCTTGAGGGTCCGATCATCGAGGCTGGCATCGGCCGCCTTGCGCAGTCTTGCCAGCCAGCCAGCGAAACCCGGAACCGGCGACAGCGTCACGAAGGTCTTCAAGCCGGGCAGGTCGCGGCGCAAATCCTCCACCACCTGCTTGATCAGAAAATTCCCGAAAGAGATGCCACGCAGTCCGTCCTGGCAGTTGGAGATAGAATAGAAGACAGCGGTGGTGGCGTCCTGGGCCGTGATCGGCGAACGGTTTACATCGAGCACATCAGCGATGGCAGAGGGAATCGCCCTGGTCAGCGCAACCTCGACGAAGATCAGCGGATCGTCTGCGAGACGCGGGTGGAAGAACGCAAAGCATCTGCGGTCGGCTGGAGCTAGCCTCCGCCGCAGCTCCTCCCAGCCGGCGATTTCATGCACCGCCTCGTATTTGATGATCTTCTCCAGGATGTCAGCTGGCGTGGACCAGTCGATCGGACGCAGGGTCAGAAAACCGCGGTTGAACCATGAGCCGAACAGGTGGGCGAAGTCGGCATCGACAGCGCGAAACGGTTCCGTCGCATCCTTCATGGCTAATAGGCGTTCGCGCATCTCCACCAGCCTTGCCGTGCCTTTGGGGGCCAGGTTCAGTCTGCGCACCAGTTCCTGGCGACGCGGCTCGGCGGCCTGGTGCAGTTCGATGACGGCGTCCGAGCTCCTGTCGCTGCGGTAGCGCTCGATGGCTTTGTCAAGCTTGGCGATGTCTGGGCCGAACTGTTCGTGCAGCATACGCGCGAAGTCTTGCTGACCGGCCGCGTCCAGTTGGGCCCAGCGCTGAAGGACCTCGGCGGCCAATGCCATGCCCGAGGCCTCGCCCCGGCTGGACAACAGCATGTCGCAGAGTGTTTCGATATTCGTCTCGGCTTGGACCGGTTCGCTGCGCGCCCCTGCCGCAACCAGCCTGCGGCCGCGATCGGTAATGCTTTGCACCATATCGCTAAAGAACGAGATGCCTGCCATGTCGGAGTCCCTCCTGGCAAAAAAATCGAAATCGGCGCAAGCAGACCCGCCGCGCGGCCTCGACGCGTGCCGGGTGCTCGGATGCGTCCACCCATTTGTGTGCGACTTGCCTTTTGTGGTATTGTTCTTAAACGTTCTTGTACGCAAAGTCAATGTTCTTGCATACAAGATTTATCATGCTGCATTGGAAGGCCCAGAAAATGTCGGAGAATGTCGTTCAGCGCCTACGTGACGAGATTGAAAACGGCATAATCTCGAACGACTTCGCCCCCGGTGCACGACTGGACGAGGTGCAATTGGCAACACGCTTCGGCGTGTCGAGGACGCCGGTGCGCGAGGCGCTGATGCAGTTGAACGCAATCGGGCTGGTGGAGATCCGGCCGCGCCGGGGTGCCGTGGTGATCGATCCGGGACCGCACCGCATTTTCGAAATGTTCGAGGTGATGGCGGAACTTGAAGGCTTGGCCGGTTCGCTGGCCGCGCGACGGTTCACCGATGCCGATCGCACAACCATCCTGGCCGCGCATGCAGATTGCGAGCGTTCGTCTTCGGCCGGCGACAGCGACGCCTATTATTACGATAACGAACGCTTTCACAAAGCTATCTACACTGCCAGCCACAGCGGTTTTCTGGCCGAGCAGTGCGTCGCACTGCACCGCCGTCTGCAGCCCTACAGGCGTCTCCAACTGCGCGTGCGCAACCGCGTTGCCACGTCGTTCGCCGAGCATGGCGCGATCGTGGAAGCAATCCTCGCCGGCGACGCGGAGCAGGCGCGCACGCTCCTGCGGCAGCATGTCAGCATCCAGGGCGAACGCTTCAGCGATCTTGTAGCGACGCTGGCGAGCAGATAGTCCGTCGCAAGTCGAGCCTCTCGCCTTTCACCGTCGCCTCAATGAAGTCAAGCCGCATGCCGAGGCCGGCATGGCAGCGGGCGTGCATCTGAGCAAGCGGGCGTTCCGGTTATCGGAAATCCCGTGTAGCAGCCGCCTGCTACCAGCAAAGCAAATTTTGGCGCTATCTTGATATGAATGGCGAACTTCGCCGAGGCGGTGTAGGGTTCACCGCAAAAGAAGAATTGAGCCGTAGAAACGGCGACGCGGAGCGAATCTGGGAGGATTCATGGTCGAGATTATCTCCAAGCGGGATGGCCCGCGGCGCGAGGACGCACACGTCAAAAGACTGATCGAGCAGAACCGCTCGACCATCGTCCGCCTTGCCGACCAGATCAGCGGTGGCGGCTATTCAGCTTCCAGGAAGCCACGACAGCAACCAAAGGCGGAAGGCCTGATCATCCATGTCGGTGGCGGCGCGGCACCGGTTGCCGAGGCCAAGCCGTCCATCCAAGTCACCATGAACGGCCGCGTCATTTCGAAGGATCGGAACACCGGCCGTCAACTTCATCACATCGGCGATATCCGCGACCGCGGCGGCGACCAGGTCTTCGTTCTGGCGACGAAGCAGAATGGCTTCTTCTCGCCGGTCGACGAAATCGTTGCCGAGGCGCTTGCCGACATGGACGGATCCCGCCTCGCTGCCACCTATACCGAAGAACAGCTTGCCTTCGACATCGGCGCGAAACTCGGCATCAACTGATCAGGCTAACGCCTGGGCGTGCTTCTTCACGTCCAACTCGCGGCAGCCTACGAACGCGACAGCATACAGAAATGGCATGCCTCAAAGGTTTTGTGATGACTGAATGAAACAAAGGTTCTGTGATGACTGAATGAAACGCGAGATAGCCCCCAATCAGATGAAGATCGATGCCCTTCCGGCGCGTAGGTCGCTGACCACCGGCCAAATGGCTCTGAGCAACATCGACTATGACGAGCATGCCACCATGCGCGCCTGGGAAAGTTTCCTGGCTGACGAGCCCAAATGCGCCGGCGATGCTGTCCACCCAAGCCACGTCCGCTCCCTCATTCACGATTCCTGGTATCGCAGTGCCACCGGCGGCATCAACGCTCAAGGCATTGAAGCGCCGCTGAGCAGTGATCGCGACGAAATCGAATATCTTACCCGGGCCAATGCAGAACTGCTTTCGGCGGCGCGGCGGTCGTTCGCATCGCTTGGCCAGTTACTGGACGGGACCGGCGCGATGCTGGTTCTGGCCGACAGCGACGGCGTGCTGATCGACGCCATCGGCGACAAGAAGACGCTGCATGACGGCATGGATATCCACTTGGCCATCGGCGGCAAATGGAACGAGGATGCCGTCGGGACGAACGGCATCGGTACGGCGCTGTGGACCGGCGAGCCGACTTTCGTGCATGCGGCCGAGCATTTCTGTGCCGGCATCAAATCCTGGACCTGCGCCGGCGCGCCGATTCGCGACCCGCTGGACGGCAAGATCATCGGTGTGGTCGACCTGTCAGGCTATTCGCCGATCTTCAGGCCGCACAACACCGCGCTCGTCGCCGCGACAGCCCGGCAGATCGAAAAGGCATTGGCCGAACAGCAGCAGGAACAGCGCACGCGCCTGCTCGAAGCTTTCATTTCATCGGCTCCCGGCTACCGCCGAAAGGACGGGCTGGTAATCGTCGACCACCGCGGTCGTGCCATCTTCTGCAACAATGTGCCTGATGGCGAGGCCACTGAGATGATGGACGGCCCGATGGAGCCAGGCCGTGGCCGCTGGCTGATGAACCTTCCGTCCTCCGGCTCCGAAGCCGACCTTGCCAGGGCGCTGCCGGCCCATCTGCGATCCTGCCATATCACCCCGCTCAAGCTCGATGGCGACCTCCGCGGCGCGGCGCTGGTGTTCCCCTCCGTGCCGGCAGTCTCCAGTGCGGCGGTGGTCCACCGGGAAGTGAACAAGCATCTTCAGGATGCTGTCGCCATGATCGTCGGCGAAAGCGAAGCGCTGCATGCCGCCATCGACGTCGCCCGCCGCGTCGCCCGGTCGAGCAGCGTAACATCGCTGTTGGTCGAGGGTGAAACAGGGGTCGGGAAAGAGCTGTTTGCGCGGCTTGTCCATGCCGGCGGCCGGCGCACGGCGAACGATCCGTTCATCGCCATGAATTGCGGGGCGATCACCAGGGACCTGTTCGGCAGCGAGTTGTTCGGCCATGTCGCCGGCGCCTTTACCGGCGCCTCGCGTGAAGGCAAACCGGGGGTTTTCGAGCTCGCCCATGGCGGCGTCCTCAGTCTCGACGAGATCGGCGAATTGCCGCTCGAGATCCAGCCGTTTCTGCTGCGTGTCCTGGAAGAGCGCGTGGTCAACCGCATTGGCGACAGCCGGGGCCGCCCGGTGGACGTGCGCCTGGTCGCCTCGACCAATCGCGATCTCAAGCACGAAATTGCCACAGGCCGATTCCGCCGCGATCTCTACTATCGAATTGGCGCGGTTTCGATCACTGTTCCACCGCTGCGCGAGCGTGGCGAGGATGTGCTGCTGCTGGTCGAACATTTCAACCGGCAGATCGCCACCGCAGCGGGCGAGGACCCGCTGGAATTTTCCCAAGAAGCGCTCGATGCCCTGCTCGCCTATCAATGGCCGGGCAATGTACGCGAACTGAGGAACCTCATCGGGCGGTTGCATGTCCTGGCGCGGGGCCGAGATATCGGGCTCCACGATCTCCCCGGTGAAATCGCGGCGCCCAGCGCCACGTCCGATGATGGCAAGACCCTGTCGGCCGAATCGCCTGGAGGCACACTCGTCGAGGCGGAACGCCAGGCGATGAAGAACGCATTGGCAGCCGAGGGCGGCAATCTCAGTCGGGTCGCGCGGCGGCTCGGTATTTCCCGGCCGACGCTCTATCGCAAACTCGACCAATACGGCATCCGCCGCGGTTTCCTCTAGGATCAGAACCCGTCACCGGCACAAAAGCGCCGAGCGGCATTCGCGCCACTGGCTGGGGAAAGTCATGCCAATGGTCAGCGAAATTGCCACAGCCGCGCCGATCTTGGTGATGCCGCCCGGACCCTTTCTCTCCCTCTAGATGTGACCGGACACCGCACCCGACCGCGCGAAATCCGGCCCATATATTTCAGGGCACGATGACGCCGCGGCCGGTGAACCGGCGGTTCTTGAAATCGTCGAGCGCAGTGTTGATGCTGGCAAGGTTGTATTCGGTGTAGTGCATCTTCACCTTGCCGTCGGCGTTGAGCTCCATCAGTTCGACAAGCTCGGTGAAATTGCCGACCAGGCTGCCGCCGATGTTGATCTCCTCGATGACGAGATGGGCGGTCGGCACATTGATATTGCCGCCATAGCCGACGACGAACAGTTGCCCGCCCTTGCGCACCATCTTCCAGCAGATGTTCTCGACGCCGAGCTCGCCGACGAAATCGATGACCACATGGGCGCCTCCGCCGGTGATCTGGCTGACCTCCTCGATGACGTTCGGCCCGCCATCGAGGACGAAGTCGGCGCCGAGATCCTTGGCCAGCACCTGTGCTGCCGGCTCGCGATCGACGGCGATGATGCGGCAGCCCGAGATCGCGTGCAGCGATTGCAGCGCGATGTGGCCGAGCCCGCCTATGCCGAGCAGCACACAATAGCTCCCTGGTCGCAGCAGTTTGGCGGCGCGCTTGGCGGCGCGATAAGCGGTGATGCCGGCGTCGGCAAGCGGCGCCACCTCGATCGGTGTGACGTTGGCGTTCAGCTTGATCAACGAACGCTCGCTGGTGATGAAATACTCCGCGAAACCGCCGTTCATGCCGAGGCCCGGAAATTGGCCGTTATCGCAGTACATATCCTCGCCGTGGCGGCAGTTGAGGCAGATGCCGCACGAGCGGAAGGGGTGGCAGATCACGGCGTCACCGCGCTTGACCGACCTGACGCCGCTGCCGACCTCCTCGACCCAGCCTGCATTTTCATGGCCCATGATGTAAGGCAGCAGCGTCCCCTCTGGATCCATGGTCGGCTTCCACACACCCTCGATGATGTGGAGGTCGGTTCGGCAGAGGCCGGCAGCACCTACCCGCACTATGACCTCGTCGGGAGCGGTAATGGTCGGCGCCTTGACCTCCTCGACCCTGAGCTGGACGTTCATATGCGGGTCGTATTCGTAAAGTCTGGCAGCTTTCATCGTCGTATCCTTTCAACGTCGGGATTGTTCGGATTGCTTCAGGCGCGGCCGAGCTTTTCAGAGCCGCCACCGCGAGCCGGTCCGGCCGTCGGGTCCTCGTCCTCGGCGAGATGGCCGATCAGCGTTTCGGTGGTCAGGATCAGCGTCGCCACCGAAGCTGCGTTGGCGAGTGCTGTGTAGGTGACGCGGACCGGATCAATGATCCCTGCCTCGAACATGTTCTGGTAGCTGCCGGCAGACGCGTTGTAGCCGTAGCCGCCGTTGATGCGCGTGACTTCCGCCACGACCGCTTCGGGATCGGCGCCGGCATTGACGGCTATGCGCCAGAGCGGCCGCGACAGCACCGATCGCACCAGGCGCACGCCTTCGGCGACATCGCCGTCGACGTCTGCCGCCACCTTGTCGAGCAGCGGCGCGATCTGGGCAAGCGCCGAGCCACCTCCGGCGACCACGCCCTCTTCGGATGCGGCGCGCACCGCATTCAGCGAATCCTCGATGAGCTGAATGGTTCGCTTTTGCTCGACCGGCGTGACACCGCCGGCATAGAGAATCGCGGTGCCGCCAGAAAGCTTGGCCAGGCGTTCGCGCAACTTGTCCTGATCGATATTCGGCGGCGAAGCTTCATACTGCCGCTGCACCTGAGCGCGACGCGACGCGATTGCCGCGTGGTCGCCGCCGCCGCGGATGATCGAGGTGTAGGACGAACTGGTCTTCACCCGGTCAGCCGTTCCGAGATCGTCGGCGGTGATGTCCTCCAGCCGACCGCCGAGGTCGCGCGCGATCACCTTGCCGCCGGTGATGATCGCCAGATCCTCCATCATCGCCTTGCGCCAATGGCCATATTCCGGCGGATGGACAACGAGGTATTTTCCAGGTCCTTGCTTGCCGAGCAGCGTTACCACGACTTCCGGCGACATTTCCTCGGACACGATCAGCAGCGGCCGACCATCCTCGGCGGCAATGCGGCGAGCCGCATCCAGCGCCTCGGGCTGCTTGATCTTGAGATCGGTCATCAGGATGTACGGCCGTTCGAGAACAGCCTCCATCTTCTCCTGGTCAGTCACCATGTGATGAGAGAGATAGCCGCGGTCGAAGGACATGCCCTCGACCACATCGAGCGTGGTCTCGGTGGTGACGCTGAAGTCCGTGGTGATGACGCCCTCGGCCCCCACCCGCTGGTGGGCTTCCGCCACCAGTGCGCCAAGCTTGGTATTGGTCGCCGCAATGTTGGCGACCGAGGCGAGAATGCCGTTGCCCTTAGCCGGTTTGGCCGAAGCCTTGAGCGCCGCCACCACCGCTGTCACGGCAAGGTCGATGCCCTTGCACAGATCGACGGATTTCACGCCGCGTTCATTCGCCTCCACACCGCCCTGGATGAGAGCGTTGGCGAGCACGATGGCAGTCGTGGTACCGTCGCCGGCGACCTCGTTGGTTTGCATCGACACTTCGCGAACGACCTGCGCGCCCATGTTTTCGAAACGGTCGTGCAATTCGATCTCGGAGGCGATGCTGACGCCGTCACGGGTCACCATCGGCGTGCCGATCGGCCGATCGATCATCGCGTTCATGCCTTTGGGGCCGAGCGTCGGCTCGACGGCAGCGGCCAGCCGAAAGACGCCACGGGCGAGAGCGCGGCGGGCGTCGGAATTGTGAAGCATTATTTTGGGCATGATTCCTCCTTCCGCCTTACGGGCGGGTTGTTGGTTAGGGGCCTCGTGCGAGGGAGGCCGTTGTTTTCGGCTCTACTTCAGGCGGTCGGCGCGGCTCGTGCCGGCACGCGATCCATGATGAAATCGACCAGTGTCGGTTCGCCGTCGACCACATACAGTTCCCTGTATCTGGTCTGCTTGAGCCCACGGCAAAGCGCGCCGTTGAACTCCATATTGACGCGCACACCGCGCAGTTCAGCGAGATGGGCGCCGAGTGCGGCAGTCTGTATGCGTTGCCCTTCCCAGGTCACGAAGACAGGATCATCCGCCCGGCGGCCGGGAAAACGCTCGATCAGAGCCGCCCGGTATCTCGGCTTCTGTTTGGCCGCTTCGCCCGCCTCGAGCCGCGCGACGTCGTATGCCGGCAGGTCCATGCCGAGGATTTCCCGATCCGTCAGACCATGCTGCCGAAGGCCCCGCAAAACCGCCTCCTGGCGCCGCTTGAATGCCTTCATCCTGAAGGTTTCGCGCAAGGCGCCGAGATCCTGATCCTCGGCAAGTTCAGCGAAAATATCGCCGAACGTCTTGCCGGCTGCCATGCCGCGATTGACCTCTTCCGCGAACATGTGGTCGTGCAGCTTGACGCGATAGGCCGGCGACCATGAGAGTTGGTCGAGCGCCTTGCGGACGCCGTCCAGCATCAGGAACGCGAAGTTGGGCGAGCACCAGTAGGTCGGCAGGCGGAAATCTATCTCCACGCTGCCATCGCCCGTCATCACGGCTCGCTCGACGAAGCCCATCTCGGTAATCGGTTCGTCGAGTTCGGGGTCGTTGACCTCACCAAGGCACCGCCAGAGCTCCTTCTCGCGGTTGCCGGAAACGCTGGCGGCGGTTGCCATGGCCCCTACTCCGCCGCGATGCTGAAGGGCGAACTGGCGAGCGCCTTCTTCTTGGCTGCGATGTCGATGTTGTAGAGACGCGCGGCATTAAGACCGAGGATCTTCTCCTTGATCTCGTCGGTCAGCTGCACGCCGCGTTCTGCGGCGATGTCGTCGGGGATCTGGTAGGCCCAGAATTTCTCGACCAGCCAGCGTGGCGTCCAGATCGCGTAGTCGGAACCGAACAGGATTTTCTCCGGCCCGATCCAGAACAGCAGTTCGGCGATGACTTCGCCGAAATAGCGCGGGCGGGCATGGATGAAGGGCAGCGCTACCGCAAGCCCGCCATAGACGTTGGTTTCCTGCGTCGCGATCCAGCAGAAATCGTCGAGGCGCGGCAGGCCGCAATGCTCGATGATCCAGTTGAGGCCCTGGAAATCCGTCGCCGCATGATCGACGTCATGCACGTCGAACGCATCCTTGCTGAGCGGCAGGATCGTCGGGCCCTTGTGGACGTGGATGTTCCTGATGCCGAGCTTGTCGCAGAGTTCGAAGCATTTGTAGGCATCGGGATCGGTGAGCTTCCAGCCCTTGGAGGCGCCGTTCCATTCGGCCGTGTACATCTTCACGCCCTTGACGTCGTAGGTCTCCTTGAGGAAATGGATGTACTCAAGCGCCTTCTCACCGTCGCGCGGATCGAAGGCGCCGTTGACGATGAAACGCTCCGGATAACGCTTGGCCACCTCGGCGTTGCGTTCGATCGTGTTGAAGCCGTTCTTGTAGAAGTCCTTGAGATAGGTCGACTGGACGATCGCCATATCGTCTGGACCGTCGATGAACAGGTCGCGATAGAGATCGTCGGCACTGTATTTCTCGAACTTGCTCTTCTCCCACAGCTGGTCCTTGGGGCTCATCCCCGTGTGATAGGCGTAGAAGCAATCGATGAACTGCTTGCCGTGAATATTCTTCTGGTTCTCCGGGCTGCCGTCCCAGAAATGGGTGTGGCCGTCGACCACGAAAATGTCCTTGCCTTCCGGTGTCCTAAACATTCTTTCCTCCGCAAGATGCGTGTTGATCGGTTCGGCGTGCCGCAATCAGGCGGCACGCCTGATTTTTTGCCGGCTATTCGATGTATTCGAACATCTCGTCCATGTTGCCGAACAGGATCACGGTGTTGTCGTCGATGCGCACCATCCGCCCGTAGTGGGTGGAGCTGTTGACCTCGAAGGTTTCCGCCGTCATCTCGCGGCCGAGATATTCGCTGATTTCATCCATCTTGAAGATCAGCTTGCCGGTGCCATCGATCCGGATCATCGCCGGTTGATAGGTTACGATCACGTTCGGCTTCAGGCCCATGAATTCGGCGATGGCTCTGGCCTCGACCGAGTCGTTCATGGTGACGCCGCACTGATGCGAAATCGTCTGTTCGAAGGTGATGTCCTTCATCGCCCTGAAGATGTTGGATTGCGATGCGTCGCGTGCTGCAGTTGACATGACGGTTTCTCCCTGTGTCAGCGCTTGAGGCCAAGTTCGCGGAGTATCTGACCAATCCGTTCCTCGGATTTGGCACGGACATCCGCAAAGGCGACCGGCTTGGAATGCGGCATCGACCAGATCGGCTGCAGGCCGGTGGCTGCCTTGTCGGCGAGCGCGCCGTGTTTCTCGACCCAGCCCTGGAAGAGCTTCTTGTTCGCCGCGCCGTGCTTCTCGTCGTTGGCGAGCATGTGCATGAGGTCGATCGTGTTGGCGAGGTTGCGTTCGTAGTCGGCCTCGGCTGCCGAGATCACCGCAGGCGTTATGAAGTCGTGGTTGGCGGCAGCGATCTGCATCAGGAAGCCTGAGCGGAATGCCTCCCCGACCAGCGGCTCGAAGACGATGTTGATGGCGAAATACTGTTCGAGATAGTCGGTCGCGCCCATGATGGTTTCGACCGCCTCGCGGGTACCTTGCCAGTTGTTGTCCTCGAGCCAGGCCTTCTTGCCAAGTTCGTCGTCCCAGCCGGGAAGGTCCATGCCGATCTCGGCAAGGTAGAGCGTGATGTCCTGGGCAAGCCGCAGCTTGTAGGACGAGTTGGTCAGCGTCGCGTTGTTGATCATCTGGGTGTAGCCGTAACGCTGCGCCTGCATCAGCGAGGTGCCGAGCCCGAATTCGGAGTGCTTCCAGGCGCCGAGCTGCGTCTGCAGAATCTTGACCCAGGCCTTGTCGAAGGTCTTGGGCGCCCCCGACTTGCGGGCGTTGTTGATGACGCTCTGCACCATCGTCTCGATTTTCGACTGGCGCTGGTAGTGCGTGCGTTCCCATTCCTGATCGGGGGCGCGAAAGGCATGCCAGTTGGAGCTCTGCGCAGCAGTGTTCTGCTTGACATAAGCGCCCTTGCCGTCGGCAAAGGAGATGATCCAGTCCTGGATCAAGTAACGCTCCGGGTCAGGCTGCACGTCGACCGTCATGTCTTCGTAGTGCGTGGCGCGCTGGCCCTTCGGGTCGAAATACCGGTACTTCCGGCTGTCGGAATCGGCAAAGATCGCCGCGCCGGCGGCTCCGGATCCGACTGAACTCGAGATAGCTGGCATAGTCTTCACTCCCTTGTTGCAGTTGTGGTTGCAGTTGCGTGGCCGTCCCCTCAGTGGGTCGGCGTAGCACCTGTCGATGTGGTGAACTTGTCGAAGAAGATCCGCTCGGTCTCGAACCCGTTCATGAATAGAACCGGCTGAAGCGCATCAATCATCGGTGGCGGGCCACAGGCATGGACATCGCCCTGCCCGTCGACCGCAAGTTGCTTGAGCTTGGCATCGACACTCTGGTGTACGAAACCGCGTTCGCCTTCCCATTCGGCGTCATCAGTCGCGTGCGACAGCACGGGAATGAAAGTGACATCCGAATGCTGGCCGACCAGCTCGGCGATCCTGTCGAGATAGAACAGGTCGTTGCGGGTCCTGGCACCGTAGAAGAAATAGACCGGACGTTTCTCGCCGCTCTTCAGATGGTCATTGAGGATCGACCAGATCGGCGACATGCCCGAGCCGGCGCCGACCAGGACTAGGGGTCCTTGCCGTTCTTCCCGACGGAAACAGGTTCCGTAGGGTCCGACGACGGTGACTTCGGCTCCAACCTTGATTCCTCCGGAATCGAGTTCTCCAGAGAACTTTCCCTCAGGGTATTTTTTGATGATGAAGCAGAGTTTTTCGGTTTGGTCCGGCGTATTTGCCATGGAGAACGAGCGCGTAATCGTCTCCCCTTTTTCCGTGGTAACCGTGAAGTCGACATATTGCCCCGCCCAGAACTTTATCGGCGAGCCGAGTTCGATCTCGATGCCGCGAATGTCGTGGGTCAGGTGCTCGATCAGAGCAATCCGGCCGTTGAACGTCTTCACGGCGATCGCTTTCGCCAAAATCTCCTCGTCGTAGTTGAGAAGCTCGACTTCCAGATCGGAGTAGGCGATGCAGCGGCACAAAAGGACGTGGCCACTCTCCTTCTCCATGTCGTTCAGCGCGAAAGTCGAGTATTTCAGCATGTCGACTTCGCCTTCGAGCAACACGCTCTTGCAGGCCGAGCATTGCCCTTCCTTGCAGCCGTGCGGCAGGGCGATGCCCTGGCGGAAAGCGGCGTTGAGCACCGTTTCGCCATGCTCGACATCGAATTCGACGCCGACCGGGCTGAGCCTGACCGTGTGGGTTTCCGACATACGGACCTCCAGTGAAAGGAAGGGGCGGGACGAACCCGCCCCCCCTTTGGCCTGATCAGTTGCAGGGGGTGATCGTGAAGCCGGCCCGGTATTCCGCCAGGTGCTTTTCACGATCCGCGGGTGACATGGCACGCAGCGCGTTGAGCGGCGACCCGAGCTTGTTGCCTCGCACGTCGTCCAGCGTCCACATCTCCTTGTCGGCGAAACGCATATGCGGCTGCGGGACCAGCGTCTTGCCGTCGGAGCGGACGAAGTTCAGGTCCTTGATGGCATCGGCCAGATCCCAGCCGTCATAGAGCGTCTCCCATTCGCGCTTGCCGCTGAAGCGGCCCATCGCGGGTGTCGGACGGCCCTGATATTCGTCGGCGAACGCCACGGTGGCAGTCCACTTGTCGAGTTCGTGGGCGAAGGTGTGCAACTGGCCGTCGATCTCGCCGACCACCATATCCTCGCGGATCAGGCAGGGAACAAGGCAGGACCAACAGCGATGTGGATAGACGTAGCCGACGTCGCTGTTGAACAGCAGTACCTTCTCGCCCTTGTGGCTGAGCTTGGCGTACCATTTCCAGAAGTCGCCGAATTCGGCGTACCAGCCCGGATATTTGTGCTCGAACCACTCGAAGTCCTTGTCGGTCTGGGCTTCGATGCGCCAGAAGTTGACCGGCCAGCCGACCGCGAAGAACTGTCCGACCTTGTGGACATAGTTCTTCTTGGTGATGCGTTCCCAGGCCGCCTGGACGTCGTCGTGATGGACCTTGATGCCGTATTTCTCGAGCGGCAGCATGTAGGTGCGGTAGTAATCCTCATAGATCCAGCGGTGCCACATTTCCGCGTAAGACTCCTTGTTCTTGTCGCGGTTGGTGGTGCCGTATTCGATGAAGGTGCCGATGGCCGCATCGACGATCGCGTGGTTCTGCCAGAAGGCATAGCGAAGGTCGCGCTCGAGCAGCAGATGATTTTCCGGCTCCTTGAGAGCCGCCATCAGCAGTGAGTGGCCATTACCGATATGCCGGCTCTCGTCCGACTGCACCGACAGGAAGACGGTCGGCAGCGCATAGTCGCCGTTGCGGGCGGCTTCCGAAGGCATGGCGACAAAGAGCGTGTTGGTGAAGGCGGTTTCGGCCACCACGGTCAGGTACATGCAGGCGGCAGTCATGGTGTCGCCGGTGATGAAACCTTCCGCGAACTGCCGGCCGATAGTCGTGGCGTAGCATTTGCCGAAGGCTTCCTCGGTGATGTCGAAGCCAGCCGGATCGATGTAGTTCTCCATGTACCATTTCTTCAGGTTCATCTGGATCGTCGAGTGCCGGAACTCGTCGATCATCTGCATCGTGAAGCCGGTCCTGAGTTCCTCGCCAGGGGCGATACGGGCGACCATCGCCATCGAGCGGGCAGCCGAAATTTCCGGGAAGGGAATGATCGCCAGAAAGAGTTTCATCCACTCGACCCAGCGCGGTTCCACATTGCGGAACATGTCGCCGCGCAGCGCCGCATCCAGCGCGCCGTAGACCCGGTTGTCCTTCTCTTCCTGCATCGGGAAGTAGGACCGCAGGACCTGCTTCATCGGGTCGCGCGGCGTCTTGTTGATCTTGTAGTCCGTCGGAAACGTCATCGCTTCCTGGACGTAGGAAGGATTCCAGCCGAGATCGGCAATCTTCTTGGTTGCCTCGCCGACGGAGATTCCGCGTTGCGAGGTAATCTTGTTGAGCGTCAGAGACGTCATGGTCATAAGCCTCCACCAGGTTTGAGCCGCAGGTCCCTTGACCCCCGGCATGGAGCGGCGCACAGCACCGCTAGTGAGAGTGCGAACGGCACGACAAAGGGTTGCGCAGTCAGGCGCGACTCATGGTCCGGCCATTCAAGTGGATCGTGGCAAAGGTTCTCGAGGCGTCTGGCAGGGACCGCGGAGCCAACCGCATATGCGATGGGCGTATCGAAGCGAGGTGACCTGCTTCCTCCGTTCCTTCGTTCTTTTGGCACCGCGTCAAAAGCGCGATGGGCTTCTTGTGGAAATATATAAAGCAAGCGCCGTGCCAACTTGAAAATGGCGCCCGTGCCTGACGCTAAAAACAAATCGCCGCCCTTTCGGCACATGAAGAGGACGGCAACTGTAACGTTCTTTTACAGTTGTAACGTACGCATGTAATATTTAATATCTATTCGCAATTGCGATATATCAAGTTAGCATTCGCAGCAAATTTGAAAAACACACATCATCTATTTTATTCTTCTCCTTTCTCTACTATTTGAGGGCGATGGCTCACGGACGGGCCTCGCACTGGAGAAAAACCGTGGCGAACGACAAAGACAGCCGGAGGCAGCCCGAGCCAATGTCCAGCCAGGCTGATGGCGTCACCGGCGATCTTGTCAGGCTGATGCCCAGTGACCTGGTCTTTGTCATGCGCTTTATGGGCGAGAGCCAACATCGCCTCCAGAGCCACTTCCAAGACTTCATCCGGGCCGAGCTTGCCGCCGGCGGCGTCACCACGGAAACGCATCCGATGATCCATCTGTTCATCGAGAACCATGCGATCCTGTTGCGCGACTTCGTGTTTTCCGGCGTTTCACTGTCGCGGCAGTTCCGCGTCGAGGAGATCGAGCGCCTTACCGGCGATACGACATCGATGATCCGTGTCGACATCTGGGATCAGCTCAAGAGCCACATCGAAACGGCCGAAAAACAGTTTCAGTCGCAGGCCGGCACATTGCCCAAATTGCTATCGGCTTTCGAAAAACCACCGGACCGACGGCTGGGACCGAAAAATGATGGAGGATCCGATGGGGCAAACTACCAGGCGTGACATGTTGCTCGCCCGCCGGCTCGATCTTGTCGCCAACGTCTCCGCGCTGACTGCCGACGCGCTGCGGCTCGATCAGAAACGCGCCGGTATCGAGATGGAGGTGCTGCGCCTGGAACTCGAAATCGGCATGAGCGGCGCCAGCGCGCAACTGGTGCAGGATTTGCATGAGGCGGAGGAGAGAGCCGCGGCGGTCATGCAGGAAGGCGCGAGGTGCGAGCAACGCATCGCCGCCGCGGAAGCCGACGTCGAGGACGTCGACCGCAGCCTCGCGGCGACGGTGGGTAACTGACGAAGGGAATGGTCATGAACCAGCACGCGATACAGAACCTGACCTTGTTCGACCTGCTGGCGCGAAGCTGGCGTCGCCCGTCGGCGATCGCCAACCTGCGCTTCAGCGCCGATGGCTCGGCTGTCGCATGCACCAGCGTGGACGGAACGGTCGCCATAGCCGCGGTCGCGGACCAGGAGCCGCCGGAATCGCGGATCAGGGTGAGCGGCGATCTCGGCCAGACGACGATCCGCCCGCGGGAGAAGCCACCGGCACCATTGATCGCCACCGCTGCGTTGGGGGATGGAGACGTCCCGCTCGCCAGCTATTTTTCCTTCGGCTTCCTCGTTGGAACGGCGGCTGGCGAAGCGGTGCATCTGGCCGCGGACGGCAATGTGATGGAGACGCTGGTCAAGATCGACGGGCCGGTCGTCGCCGTCGACCACAACCCCCGGACGGCCATCACAGCCGTCAGCAACGGCCAGGATGTCTTCCTGGCACGCGGCCAAGGCGATGCAGTACGACTGCGACACGATGCGACACCGTCCACGGATGCGCTAGCCTTTTCGCCAGGCGGAAGGCGCCTAGCCTGCGGCCGGGATGATGGACTATCGATCTGGGCGGTCGACGGCGACGCTACCCCGATACGCGACGTTTCTTTTTCGGCGCGCCCGGTGTCGATCCGCTGGAGTGGCGATGGCACATGGCTGGCCTGTGGGCTCGAAACAGGCGGCTTTGCCCTGGTCAGCATGACCGATGATCGCTATGGCATCGTCGCGGGATTTCCATCGCCGGTCAGGACACTGTGCTGGAGCCGGCCGGAGCATGCGCTGTTTGCGTCGGGCGCCTTCCGGATCGCCGGCTGGTCAATGACGGCTCCGCCACTTGACGGCGACACCTCGGGCGCGCTGGAGACCGGCCGAGCCGGGCTGGTTCCGGTCGAGACAGTGGCTCCGCACCCGGAGAAAAAACTGATTGCGGCCGGCTATGCCAACGGCCGGATCACCATCGCCCAGATCGGCGCGCGAGACGAACTCCTCGTCAGGCCGCTGGGCAGCGCGGTGACCGCGCTTGTCTGGTCCGGCGACGGACGCCATCTAGCAGTGGGCGCAGCCGACGGCACCGCCGCGATCGTCACCTTTCCCGCACAGATGTTCAAATAGCAAAGGCAGGCCGCATGCAAAAGGAGCACAAAATGCAAACCGAACCCACCCCCGAGGACGAGAGCAAGGACGAATTCTTCGAACGGCTCGCCAAGCTGTCGGAAGAAATGGTGGCCAAACACGGCAAGGATTTCAGTATGGGCGCATTGGTGCTTGCCGCCCGCTGGATTGCCGAAAACCGCGTCGGCCAGCTGAAGACCAACTAAACTCACGACCAATCAATGCGCTCGAAAAGCCAAAGCTCCGAAGGAGCTTGAGGCGGAGTCTCCGTACAGGTTTTGCGCTGGGCTGGCTGTGTATGCCATTCCTTCAGATTGCGACTTACCCTGGTCGAGGCTCACCCAGGCGCGACTCAATCCAGCGCTCGCAGATGCCGCAGGTATCACCCTACAGTCGGTGCGCTGGCGATCGGCGCAGGTACCAGTTGCGCCGTAGTCATTGATGGCCGTGTCCATCACGGAGCGCATGGGGAGCCTTAGTTATGAGCGCACCACCAGAGGCACCAGACCCTCATGGCGGTGGTCGAGATAACACACAACACGGTCGCCAATGCGCTCGAAGATGAGATCGACTTTCGCCTCGCCGATGGCCAGGTGGCGGATAACGATGTTGTCGATGCCGATCGGCAGCCGCGGGCGTTCGACGGTGATTTCGCGTTTCCAGCCGTCAACCCGAATGCCCAGGCAAGCCTGCAGCATCATGAAAGCGGCGCCAGCCGACCACGCCTGCGGCAGACAGGCGACCGGGTAGGCCACCGGTGAATCGCTGGCGGCACGCGTAAAGCCGCAGAACAGCTCTGGCAGCCGCATATTGAAACGGACCGCCGCCTCGAACATACCGCTCATCAGCTTCACGACGCTGTCGCGCTCGTGATAGCGGGCGAGACCGGAGGCGCAGAGCGCGGTGTCGTGCGGCCAGATCGAGCCATTATGATATGACATCGGGTTGAATGGGATCTCGTCGTCGGCCAGTGTGCGAACGCCCCAACCGCTATGGAGATGACCAGAGAGCAGCTGGGTGGCGACTGACTGAGCCCGTTCCGCCGACGGCAGCCCGACGTAAAGCAGGTGACCGGCATTGGACGTGCGAACCGCGCATTGCTTGCCTTCTCCGTCGATTGCCAAAGCATAGAAATCGCGGTCCGGCATCCAGAAATGCGTCTCCACCGCCTGACGGATCCTCTCTGCCAGGGCGCTCCAGTGCGCCGCCTTTGCGTCGTCGCCGCGCCTGGCGGCCAGCGCCGCCATTCCCTGATATGCGGCGAAGGCATAACCTTGCACCTCGACCAATGCGATCGGTCCTTTGGGGATCGTGCCGTCGGCATGGAAGATGGCATCGGAACTGTCCTTCCAGCCTTGGTTGAACAGACCCGTGTCGGCCGCCCTGTTGTAGGTTACAAAGCCTTCCCCGTTGCGGGCTCCGACCTCTTCCATCCACGCAGTGGCAGCGCCCAGGGAGTTCCACATGCGATCGACGAACGCCTCGTCTCCGGTGCGATCGGCGTAGGACGAAGCCAGATAGACATAGAGTGGCGTGGTGTCGACGCCGCCATAGTAGCGGCCGAACGGCAGCTCGCGCAGCACGGCCATTTCCCCCTTGCGGGTTTCATGCATGATTTTGCCAGGCTCCGCATCGTCGAATACAGAGGTCTCGGTCGATTGATAGTGGGCAAGGAAGGCCAGGACCCCACGAGCAAGGTCCGGATTGAGCCAAAGCATCTGCAAGGCGGAAATGACGCCGTCGCGGCCGAAAGCCGTCGAAAACCAAGGGATGCCGGCATACGGGTATGGCCCGGTCTCCAGATCGGTCGTCAGCAGCGCGATGTCGGCGCGTGTGCGTGTCAGCCAGTCATTGAACACGCGCCCGGAGCTGAAGATGGTGGCGCCCTGCCGGCGCTTTGAGCGCATGGCGAAGCGGGCTCGCGCAGCGGCCGCGCGAAAGCGGTCGCTGGAGGGGGTTTCTTCGCTGTGGCCGACCTCCAGGTACAATGCTCTGCTGTCACGCCTTGCCACGACGATGAGGAAATCGGCGTGATCGGGGTGCACCTGATCGGGCTTGATCGAGAATGCGATGACCGATTGACGAGCCACATTGTCGAGGCCTTCATATCGGAACGTTACGCTCGCCTCGCCGACCAGTGCGTCATGCGCGCGACCGCGGCGGCTACGCGTAGTGCCGCGCACCTCGAACATGTCACGGAAATCGGCGTCGAAGTCGAGCCGGACCGGCAGAACCACCTCGCGCGCGGAGTAGTTGGTGAACTTGATGCGTTCGAACATGCGGTCCTGCCAGATGAACCGCGTCCGATCGACGTGGACGACGCCCGGCAATGCTTCGCTGCCATTCGGCCCGATAGTGGCTAGATTGGTAAGATTGGCGGTGAATAGGATGTTGTCCTGCGACAGCGAGGCGCCGAGCAGCGACGGCATCCGGCCGCCAATGAACAGACGGAAGCGCGACAATACACGCGTGTCGTCGCGGAAAAGCCCGTCGCCGGTGCCGCGTATGTCGCCGTAGCTGTCTGCGACGACGAAACAATCCTCGTGTTTCAGCGCAAATTGCCGATGCGGCTCGCGCGGTGCCGTTTCGTCGATTGCCGGCAGCGCCACGGCTGGATCAATCTTGCGGTCTTCGAGTTGAGTGGTCATGGTCAACCTCCCGTTCAGAAGCGACCAAGGCGGCTCAGGCGCTGATCCGAGCAGCCGAGCCGTCTCCTTGCTCGATCAGGTAGACATACTCATCATTGCGGCATTTTTAGCGCGCTTGTTTTGAGAACCAAGTGCGGTCGTTATGTCGTCCGAGAGCGAGCCATAGATCGCTGCATAGTCGCGGCACATGCGCTCGACCGTGAATCGCTCTTCAAAAGTCCGTCGCACCTGTGCACGATCGAGGCCGTTTATCCGCCGTACCGCGTCCACAGCTTCGTCGAGCGTGTCGACGATCAACCCGGACACGCCGTCGTCGACGACCTCCGGAACGGCGCCGCGCCTAAACGCTATCACAGGCGTGCCACAGGCCATCGCCTCGATGGTTACGAGTCCGAAGGGTTCCGGCCAGTCGATGGGGAATAAGAGCGCTGCCGCATTACCCAAAAAGTCTGCTTTTTGCCGTTCGTCGATCTCGCCGATGAATTCCACGTTCGAATGTCGAAGCAATTGGGGTTCCACCCCCTCTTTCCAATATGATTGGTCTACCTTGTCGATCTTGGCGGCGATCTTCAGCGGCATACCGGTACGCGATGCGATTTCAATGGCCGTTTCCGGCCCCTTTTCCGGTGAGATGCGGCCGAGGAATGCGAGATAGCCCGAGGCTTTCGGGCGAAAAGGAAGAAGGTCGCGTGGCAGCCCGTGGTACACCGTGCCCGCCCAATTCACCGGCGGCATGGGCCAGCGTTGGTCGTAGGAAATCGAGACCAGCGGAATGTCATCGAACATCGCGTAAAGCTGCGCCAGGTCCGGGAGGTCGAGCCGTCCATGAAGTGTCGTAACGGTTCGCTGGGCAAAGTCCCGGAGTACGGGGAAGTGAAGAATATCGATGTGAAAATGCAGCACATCGAATTCATCGGCCCGCCTGCGCACCTTTTCAAGCATCGTCACGTGGTGGGGAATGTCGTGCCGAACCCTGGGATTCAGGCGCAATGCAATATCGCAACACGGGACCAATTCGGCAGAGGTGCGTGAATCACCGCTGGCGAACAAGGTCACGTCATGCCCCTGTCGAACAAGCTCCTCAGTCAGATATGAAACTATCCGCTCGGTCCCGCCATAGGTCCGCGGCGGCACGGCTTCGGTAAGGGGGGCGATCTGAGCAATTTTCATCTGCAACACTTCTCGAAAGCGAAGGTCATCCTCCAAAAAGCTCCGACGGCAATCCCCTTCCTCGCGTTCATTGCAGTGCGGTCCTCCCGGGCCAACTCTCGAAGGGTCGATATGTTCCCGGCGGGAACAATCGCTGCGTCAGGCGAGTTCAACTAGGGACCAAAGGAGAACCAGAATGGCTACGAAGCTTCAGGACACAAAAGCCGTCAAGGGATCGAGCAGCGAGCACGGCGGCAACCGCGCTGGCAATCACGACAAGAAGGACAAGCCGCAAAAGAGCAGCCAGGCTGCCGGCAAGGATCCAAGGCGTGGCAAGGACTAACCGACGCCCTGCCCCGGAGGCGGACAATAATGGCTGCGACCATCGAGAGGAGTGACACATGGCAAAGACAAACTTGTCTGCGAAAACCAACCAGCCTGTATCGGGAAAGAGGGCAAGCGGCAGCGACAAGGCCAAGCAACCGGCCAAGGGCGGCGCCCAAGCCAGGAACGCCCAGGAATGGGGCGGCGGATCGAAAGCGTCGAAAGGCAAGATCACCCGGGCAGACCGGGAAAACCCCAACTCAAGCCAGCGCAGCTAAGCTTTTCGCATTCATCTAATCAGTCGGCCCAATCAGTCGGGGCGGAATTTCGAACTGCTCGGCCGGATGGGTTCGGATTGGGGTTGGGTTCGGATCCCGGCACGTCTCGCCGGTCGTTGGCGCCGCTTCGACATTGCAATTCGAAAATGATCGAAGGCTCCGTGCCACGGCGCCGGTAATTGCGGCCTTGACGCGATGTGCATTAGGTCGTTTGTTGCGGGCGGAAGTGCCACGGGAGGAAACCATGGAAGTCACCCCGGGGGCGGATGGCCTCGCAGCGCGGTTCCACGTTTTCACGCCGATGACCGGCGAGGGCTGCCGCGCATGAATTCCGGGGCGATCCTCGAAGCGGCGGGATTGACTAAGGAATTTGGGGGCTTTGTCGCCGTCAACAATGTCGACCTGACGGTGGAGCGAGGATCGATCCACGCGCTGATCGGCCCCAACGGAGCAGGCAAGACGACCCTCTTCAACTTGCTGACCAAATTCCTCCAGCCAACGCGCGGCGCGATCCGCTACCAGGGCCGCGACATCACCAGGATGCAGCCGGCCGACATCGCGCGGCTGGGCCTTGTGCGCTCCTTTCAGATATCGGCGGTGTTTCCGCACATGACGGCTCTCGAGAATGTCCGCATCGCGCTGCAGCGCCGGCGCGGCGACAGTTTCGATTTCTGGCGCTCCGAAACAGTGCTCTCCAGGTTCAACAGCGAGGGTGCGGCGCTTCTCGCCGATGTCGGCCTGACCGCGTTTTCAGACATCCGCGCCAGCGATCTGTCCTACGGCCGCAAGCGCGCGCTTGAAATCGCGACGACGCTGGCGCTGAACCCTGAAATGCTGCTTCTCGATGAGCCCATGGCCGGCATGGCGCAGGAAGACATCGAGCGCATCTCGGCGCTGATCCGGCGCATCGCCAAGAACCGCACCATTTTGATGGTTGAGCACAATCTGTCGGTCGTCGCCTCGCTGTCGAACCGCATCACTGTGCTCGCTCGCGGCAAAGTCCTCGCCGAAGGCGACTATGCTGCCGTTTCCAAGGATCCGCGCGTTATCGAAGCCTATATCGGGGCCGGACATGCCTGAAGTTGAACTTGCAAGCAGGCCGGCTGCTGGCCCCTCGACGAGACCCCTGCTTCGCGTCGATGGCCTGCAGGGCTGGTACGGCGAGAGCCATGTGCTTCACGGCGTCAGTTTCGAGGTTGGCGAAGGTGAAGTGGTGACGCTGCTCGGCCGCAATGGCGCCGGCAAGACGACAACGCTGAAGGCGATCATGGGAATTCTACCCAGGCGCTCCGGCTCGGTCACCTATGAAGGTCGGGAAACGATCAAGCTGCCGTCGCGGTTGATCGCACAGATGGGCATCGCCTACTGCCCCGAGGAACGGGCGATCTTTTCCAGCCTCTCTGTCGAGGAGAATTTGATGCTGCCGCCGCAGGTGCGCCCCGGTGGGCTCACCGTCGAGCAGATTTTCGAGCTCTTCCCGAACCTGAAGGAACGGCTTTCGAGCCAAGGCACCAAGCTATCGGGCGGCGAACAGCAGATGCTCGCCATCGGCCGGATCTTGCGGACGGGCGCCAAGCTCTTGCTGCTCGACGAGCCGACCGAAGGGCTTGCGCCGGTCATCGTGCAGCAGATCGGCCGCACAATTGCCCGGCTCAAGGACGAGGGATTCACGATCGTGCTCGTCGAACAGAATTTTCATTTCGCCGCGTTGGTCGCGGACCGTCACTACGTGGTGGAACAGGGGCGCGTGATCGACACCATCCCCAACCACGAGCTCGACGCCAACATCGACAAGCTGCACGCCTATCTCGGCGTCTAGACATCATCAACGGCGCGTTGCGCCGCAATCGGAGGGAAGTAGCGATGAAAAAAATGGGATTTGTCCTGGCTTCGACGGCGAGCCTGCTGATGGCCGGCGCGGCCTATGCCACAGATGTCAAGATCGGCGTTCTGAATGACCGTTCCGGCATCTATGCAGACATCGCTGGCGAAGGCTCGGTCATCGCGGCCCAGATGGCGGTCGAAGACTTCAAGGCGACGGACAAGGGCATCAATGTGTCGATCGTCTCCGCCGACCACCAGAACAAGCCGGACGTCGGCTCGAACATCGCCCGCCAGTGGTACGACACCGAAAATGTCGACGTGATCGCCGATGTGCCAACCTCGTCGGTGGCGCTCGCCGTCAACGAGATCACCAAGGAGAAGAACAAGATCTTCCTCGCCTCGGGTCCGGCCTCGTCCGACCTCACCGGCAAAGCCTGTTCGCCCAACACCGTCCACTGGACCTACGACACCTGGGCGCTTGCCAACGGCACGGGCTCGGCCATGGTCGCACAGGGCGGCGATAGCTGGTTCTTCGTCACAGCCGACTACGCCTTCGGCCACGCGCTCGAGCGCGATACGACGGCGGTCGTCGAAGCATCGGGCGGCAAGGTTCTCGGCGCCGTCCGTCATCCTTTCCCCGGCCAGGATTTTTCGTCCTTCCTGCTGCAGGCGCAAGGGTCGGGCGCCAAGGTCGTCGGCCTCGCCAATGCCGGCGGCGACACGATCAACGCGGTCAAGCAGGCGTCGGAATTTGGCATCACCCAGGGAGGCCAGGCGCTCGCCGCCCTGCTGATGTTCATCAACGACGTGCATGCGCTTGGCCTCGAAGTGGCGCAAGGCCTCGTGCTCACCAGCGCGTTCTACTGGGACAAGAACGATCAAACGCGGGAGTTCTCTGCCCGTTTCCAGGAGCGGAATGCCGGACAAAAGCCTTCGATGATCGAGGCCGGAGTCTACGCTTCTGTCCTGCATTACCTTAAGGCCGTCGAGGCCGTCGGCGACAAGGATGCGGCCAAGGTGATGGCCAAAATGAAGGAAATGCCGACCGAGGATCCGCTATTCGGCAAGGGCACCATCCGCGCCGACGGGCGCAAGCTGCACGACATGTATCTGTTCCGCGTCAAGAAGCCGGACCAATCGAAGGCTCCATGGGACTATTTCGAGACGGTAGCCACCATTCCGGCCGACAAGGCGTTCCGCCCGCTCGCCGAAGGCGGCTGTTCGCTCGTCAAGTAAGCGAGCCTCGCCAACGATGCGCCGAACAGCTCGGCGCGTCGTTTTGTCGATAAGTCAGCTGGAGCGACCATGTTCGAACTGCTTGGAATTCCGCCTCAGGTCCTGTTCGGGCAATTGCTGCTCGGGCTGATCAATGGCTCCTTCTATGCGGTTCTGAGCCTCGGGCTGGCGGTCATCTTCGGTCTCCTGAACATCATCAATTTCACGCATGGCGCCCAGTACATGCTGGGCGCCTTCGGCGCCTGGATGCTGCTCAACTATCTTGGCGTCGGTTACTGGTGGGCTGTGTTCATCGTCCCGCCGATTGTCGGCGTCACCGGCATCGTGCTTGAGCGCGTCCTGATCCGACGGCTCTATCACCTCGACCATCTCTACGGGCTGCTTCTCACATTCGGCCTGGCGCTGATCATCGTCGGCTTCTTCCGCCAGTTTTTCGGCGTATCCGGCCTGCCGTACCCGCCGCCGCCGCTTCTGAACGGCGGGTACAATCTCGGCTTCATGTACCTGCCCAATTCGCGCGCCTGGGTGATCGTGGCTTCCCTCGTCGTGTGCCTCGCGACCTGGTTCATCATCGAAAAGACCCGGCTTGGCGCCTATCTCAGGGCTGCGACCGAGAACCCGACCATGGTCGGCGCGTTCGGCATCAACGTGCCGCTGCTGGTCACACTCACCTATGGTTTCGGCGTCGCACTCGCGGGTTTCGCCGGCGTGCTCGCCGCGCCTATATATGCTGTCAATCCGAACATGGGGGCAGACCTGATCATTGTCGTCTTTGCCGTCGTCGTCATCGGCGGCATGGGCTCGATACTGGGCTCGATCCTCACCGGCTTCGGGCTTGGGCTGATCGAGGGCTTGACCCGCGTATTCTATCCGGAAGGCTCGGCGGTGGTGATCTTTGTCATCATGGCGCTCGTGCTGCTGGTCAAGCCCGCGGGTCTGTTTGGACGGAGTGTGTGATGACAACCGACACCAACCCGATCGCTATGGCGGCCATAACGTCGGTCGGCGCTGCGGGCATGCCCCGTCATCACCTTGCGATCTTCGCCGCGCTGTTCGTCTTCCTCGTCGCCGCGCCATTTCTGCTCTATCCGATCTTTGTCATGAAGGTGCTGTGCTTCGCGCTGTTTG
The DNA here is from genome assembly GCF_055811435.1 of Mesorhizobium sp. WSM4837. Taxonomy (NCBI): domain Bacteria; kingdom Pseudomonadati; phylum Pseudomonadota; class Alphaproteobacteria; order Hyphomicrobiales; family Phyllobacteriaceae; genus Mesorhizobium; species Mesorhizobium sp. WSM4837. The sequence continues at coordinate 31,540 of NZ_JBVVQE010000024.1, read as the reverse complement.
CCTGCGCCTTCAACCTGTTGCTCGGCTTCGGCGGTCTCCTATCCTTCGGCCACGCGGCCTATTTCGGCATGGCGAGCTACGTCTCGGCCCATGCGGCAAAGGTGTGGGGCCTGACGCCTGAACTTGCCATTATCGCGGGCACGCTGGTGGCAGCCGTGCTCGGTCTCGCCATCGGCTCGCTCGCCATTCGCCGCCACGGCATCTATTTCGCCATGGTGACGCTGGCTTTTGCGCAGATGATCTATTTCTTCTCGCTGCAGGCGGCGTTTACCGGCGGCGAGGACGGCATCCAGGCCGTGCCGCGCGGCCATCTGTTCGGGCTGATCGACCTGCGTTCGAGCGAAGTTCTCTATTTCTTCGTGCTCGCCATCTTCTTCGCCGGCATATTGCTGATCTATCGGATCATCCATTCGCCGTTTGGCCAGGTGTTGAAGGCGATCCGCGAGAACGAGCCGCGCGCGATCTCGCTGGGCTATCGGGTCAACCGCTACAAGCTCGCCGTATTCGTGCTGTCGGCCACGCTCGCCGGCGTCGCCGGCGCAACCAAGGCCATCGTGTTCCAGTTGGCGTCGCTTACCGACGTCTACTGGACGATGTCCGGCGAAGTCGTGCTGATGACGCTGTTGGGCGGCATGGGCACGGTGTTCGGACCGATCGTCGGCGCGGCAGTCATCGTCACGATGCAGAACTACCTCGCCACATTCGGCGACTGGGTCACGATCGGCCAAGGCATCATCTTCGTTGTCGCGGTGCTGTCGTTCCGGGAAGGCGTCGTTGGGGTCCTGGCAAAATGGATGCGAAAACCGCTCTGACCGGATTGTGAAACCTAAATTTCGGATGATCCTGATCCACGGTCGACCAAGTGGGGCCGCAGCGACACGGCACACAGCGTGGTCAGCATCCTCAACTAGGCAGATTTCTCATCGGATGCGACAACCAGCAGTTCGAACGTCACGCAGACGGGGTTAGCGTCGCGGCGAAGGCGACCTGAGCTTATCAGACCGTCCATGCCGACCAGCGCGATGTCGAGCGTGCAACGACCGGAGCGCACGGCGCCGTCCGTGACGAGAACTTCCGTCGCATAGGAGGAGACCGCCGAGCCGTCGTCGAAATCCGCGCCGGCCAGGCTGCCGATGCCCTGGATCGAGGCGTGGTCAAAGCCGTGCCGTCGGCAAAGTGCTTCGATCGCCTGGCCGATATCCTCGTTGGGCCTTACCGTGCAGATGGCGGCGCGGCGGCCGCGGCGCTCACCCAGGAGCGGAGCCCTGATCGGCGCGAAAAGGCGAAAATTCGTCTCGGCGTCGTCGCGCACGTCGAACAGCGCGCCCTCGATACCCCAGGCGGTGACCTCAACCGGCTCCGCCAAGCGCGAGTCGAGCGGCAGGAGATGGCCCATGCGGCGCACGCCGTCGGGGGTGCGCCAGATGCCATGGCAATGAAAAAATGCCCGCTCGTCGCGCCGGCCGGCGACGAGGCCCGCATCCTCGATGACCGTTATGCCTTCCGGTGCGAATGTATCGCTGTACCACGCGGCGTGCGTGCCATCTGGAGAGGCGGCGGGGACGACGTAGCGCATTGGGTCAACCCGCGCGTTGCGCAGGCGGATATATCCGCTGCTGAATCCGGCGACCGCGAGGGCCTGCGCCACGGCGTCATTGATCGAGCTGCCGGCTTCAAGCCGCAGCGTCAGCGGCTCTGCGGCGCAGGGCATCGCTGCGAAACGTTCCGATGCGATCGGACCGGGATGGCGGATGCTGCGCATCGGAGCCATCTCAGGCGACAAGGCCGGCATGGATGAAGCCGCCATCGACGGCGAGAATCTGGCCGTTGATGTAGCTGGCCTCGTCTGAAATCAGGAAAGCCACCGCTCCCGCGATCTCGCGCGGCGTGCCGTAGCGGCGCTGCGGCACGCGCTCCAACCACTGCCGACGAACATCCTCGGTGTGGACAGCCTGCGTCAACGGCGTTTCGATCGGCCCGGGTGCGACGGCGTTGACGCGGATGCCATCGACGCCGAGCTCATTGGCCATGACGAGCGTGAGCAGATTCTGACCGCCCTTCGATGCGCCGTAGGCGCTGCGGCCCTTGTTGCCGCAAAGACCAGAAACAGAGGTGATATTGACAATCGCCCCCGGCAGCTCCCGTTCAAGCCAGTAGCGCGCCGCAGCCCGCGAGACAATGAACGTTCCGGTGAGGTTCACGTCGACAATCCGGCGGAAATCCTCGACGCTGGTCTCGACCGACGGCCGGTCCATCGCTATGCCGGCGCAGTTCACGACCGCGGCGAGGCTGTGCGCGGCGGTGATCCGGCCGATGGCCTCGTCGACAGCCGCTTCGTCGACGACGTTGCAGACGATGCCGCGTTCCTCGCTGAGGCCGAGATCCGTGCAGGCCGAACCCAGCGCTGGCGCGGCGAGGTCGAGGAGGAAGACCTCGAAGCCGCGCTCGGTCAGCAGGCGCGCCGTCTCAAGGCCGATGCCCGATGCGCCGCCGGTGATCGCCACGGCGCGGCCTTGGTGGCTGCTGTTCATCGCCTGCTCCTCATGCCGAGAGCTTCGGCTCGGACGGTCCCAACTCGCCGCGGCGCTCCAGCTCTTCGCGAATCAACTTCTTGGCGATCTTGCCATAGGCCGATTTGGGCATCGTCTCCCACCACACGAAGCGCTTGGGCATCTTGTAGCGGGCGAGCTTGCCTTCCAGCCAGCGCTCAATCGCGATGGTTTCGCGCACAACGCCGGCGCGGGCGACGCAAACCGCGACGCCGACCTCGCCCCAGACGGGATCGGGAATGCCGAGAACGGCGGCTTCGCTGATGTCGGGATGGAGCAGGATCTTCTCCTCGATCTCGCGCGGATAGATGTTGGAGCCGCCGGAGATATACATGTCGGACGAGCGGCCGGTGATGTAGACGAAGCCGTCCTCGGACATGTGGCCCAGATCGCCGGTGCGGAACCAGCCGTTGCGGAACGCTGCGGCGTTGGCTTGCGGGTTGTCGTAATAGCCGGCGAAGACTGCAGGCCCGATCACGCAGATTTCGCCGGTTTCGCCCGGCGAGACGGCATTGCCGGCGTCGTCCTGGATCTCGACCTGCATGGCTGTGCGCTCGAAACCGCAGGTTCCGATGCGCGCTTGCGGGCCATCCTCGACGGAATGATAGGAAGGAGGCTGCACAGTGATATTGCCCGTGACTTCCCCCAGGCCAAAATACTGGACCAGAACCGGCCCGAGCTTCTCGAGCGCCCGCTTCTGGTCGTCGCGGTACATCGGCGCACCGGCATAGATGACATAGCGCAACGAGGAATGGTCGAACCGGTCGACGCTGTCGTCCTCGACCAGCATCTTGAGGATGGTCGGCACGGTGAAGGCGTTGGTCACCCGCCATTCTTCGACCAGCGCCCAGACCGTCGGCACGTCGAGCTTGTCGGTTGGCAGCAGGATAGACTTGGCGCCGTGCGCCACCTGCACGAGTTGATGAATGCCGGCCCCATGCGACAGCGGCGCCACCACGATCGAGGCGTCGTCGCGCGTCGTGGCGGGCATCAGGTCGCACAAATGATTAGTGATGACAAAGCCCATCTGGCCATGCGTGAGCACGGCGGCCTTTGGCCGGCCGGTCGTGCCGGAGGTGAAGAAGAACCAGCAGGGATCGTCGCGATCGACGGCGACGCTGGCAACGGTCCGGCCGGCAAAACGGGCGGCGACGGCGTCGTAGTCATCGCCGAAGTCGGCCGCGCCGATCGACAGGACGAAGTCGATCCCGGGGGCTGTTTCCCGGCAGGCAGCAGCATGAGCCGGGAAGCCCGCGCCGCAGATCAGGCCACGCGCGCCGCTCGCCTTGGCGAGGTAGGCGACTTCGTCCGGCGACTGGCGGTAGTTCGCCGGCACCCAGACGGCCCCGAGCCGGAAGCAGGCGAACATAGATTCGAACATCTGATTGCAATTGGCCGACTGGACGAGGATTCGATCGCCCTTTGTCACGCCGAACGCGTCGCGGAGTGCAGCGGCCATCGCGTTGACGCGCGCTTCCATCTCGCGCCATGTCCACTGCCGCTCGCGCCAGACGAAGCCAATATCGTGCGGATTGCGGCGTGCCGCCTGGGTCAAAAAATGCGAGAGGTTCATGACGCGCGTGGAGGAAGGCGTCACGCCGCCTGCAGCCATGGTCATGACTTCGCGCGCTCCAGCGAAGACACGTAGACGAAGATGGCGGCGACGTCGCAGGGCTCGACACCGGCATGAGCAAGCGTGGACGCCGCTGCCGTCGCCATCAACTGCCCGGTGTTTTCCAATTCCGACTTTCCTAACGCGGAATGCGCCCGTCCGTCGGTGTGAGCCTCCGTCATTGTGACAACCTCCTGGTGCGCGGCTTTAAAGTGGGGTGCTCGCGCACATGCGCGCGCGAGGCGAACATCTGGGCAAGCCGTTCCTCGACGCGCTTTGCCTCCAGCATGAGATATCCGACGAGTTCGATTTGCCTCGCCGGCTGCATCCGGCTGTCGATCGCCGCGATCGACAGCGCGCCGACTGGCCGTGCGTCGGCGCTGCGAAGCGCAACCCCAACGCCCCAGGAATTGGCGACGATGCGGCCGGGATTGAGCGAATAGCCGTTGGCGCGCGTCCTCTCTACATCGCGCCGGATCTGCTCGACCGGCAGCATTGGGTAGTCGGATTTGAGCACCGCGTCGTTGGCGGCAAGCACCGCTTCCACTTCCTCGTCGGGGAGTGCGGCGAGCATGGCGAGCGAGCCGGCGCCGACGCCCAGTGGATGCTCGAAGCCGGCCTGCAGCGCGTGGGTTCTGACCGGATAGGTCCCCTCCTCGCGATAGAGGCAGACTGAGTATGTGTCGCGGCGGACCGAGAGGAAGCTGGCATCCTCAGTCTTCTTCGAAAGGCGCAGCAGACTTTCCATCGAGACCTGAAGCAGGCCGAAACGTCGCGAGGCGAGGCTGCCCAGCACGTAGGCCTCCTCGCCGAGATAATAGCGCCGCGTCGTCTCGTCCTGCTCGATCATTCCCGCGCGCATCAGCGCCAGCAGCAGGCGGCGCGTTGTCGGCTTGTTGAGCCCACTTTCCTCGACGATATCGGAGAGCGAAACACCGCGGTCGGCGTGCCGGCCGACCATCGAAAGAAGGCTGAGCGCCCGGTCGACGCTCTGCGAGCCGGTCTGATCGCGGTCTGGGGGCGGCGCCATGTCCATGGTCAGCGGAGCTCGCAGACGGCGCAGCTTTGGCCGCCATCGACAGGCAGGCAAACGCCGGTGACGAAGCGCGCCTCCTCGGAGGCAAGAAACACGGCCGCCGCAGCGACGTCCCACGCTGTTCCCATCCTGCCCATCGGCACCATGGCGTTGCGGGCGGCCACCATCTCGTCAGCCGAGCCGTATTGGCTGGAAATCTGCTGATAGATCATCGGCGTGTCGATCAGGCCCGGCATGATGCAGTTGGCGCGAATACCTTGCCGGGCATATTGCATGGCCAGCGCCACAGTGGCCTGGTTCACCGCGGCCTTGGCCGCATAATAGGCGAAATAGGGATAACCGACGTAGCGTATCGCGGCGAGTGACGAGATATTGACGATCGCACCGCCGCCGCCCTTGAGCATATGCGGCAACACCGCCTTGGCGGTGCGGTAGACCGATCCGATATTGAGATCGAAGGCGGCCTGGAACGCGTCCTCATCGAGTTCAATGGGACCGCCCATATGGGTCACGCCCACGTTGTTGTGCAGGATGTCGATGGCGCCGAACGCCTCCATTGCCGCCGCTGCTGCCAGTTCGACTGAGGCCAGATTGGTCACGTCGGCCGACAACGCGATCGCCTGGTTGCCTTCGTCGCGGATGATTTCAGCGGTTTCAGCGGCGGCCGCCGCAGCGAGATCGACGCAGGCGACGCGCGCGCCTTCGCGCGCGAAGGCGACCGCGGCTGCCTTGCCGTTGCCCCAGCCGGGTCCGGACGACCCGGCGCCAAAGACGATTGCGGATTTTCCCCTGAGCCGGTCGACCACCATGGAATTCCTTACAAAAATCGCGGCAGTTATCGGGCGGTTGAGCCACATGCCCTGCCCGCCCGGGAACTGCCCTGCGCTCAGGTCAGGCTGGCGCCAACAGCCTTTTCCAGGATGGCCCAGGCTTCGTCGCCGTACTTGCCCTTCCACTCGGAGTAGAAGCCGGCGTCCTTCAGCGTCTGCCGGAACGGGGCCGCATCCGGATGGTTGATCTTCATGCCCTTGGCGGCGAGCTCCTGCTCAAGCGTGGCATTGAGCTTGGCGACGTCCTCGCGCTCCTTCACGCCGGCCTCGTTGAGGTTCCTGGCGACGATCTCGCGCATGTCCTGCGGCATCGCCTCCCAGGCCCGCTTGTTGGCGAGGAACCAGAAGCCGTCCCACATGTGGTTGGTGACCGAGCAGAACTGCTGCACCTCGTAGAGCTTGGCCGTCGAGATGATGGCGAACGGGTTTTCCTGCCCGTCGACAATCTTCGTCTGCAGCGCCGAATACACTTCGGCGAAGTTGATGCTGGCCGGCGCCGACTTGAAGGCGGTGAACATCGAGGTCCAGAGCGGGCTGACCGGGACGCGAATCTTGAAGCCTTCGAGGTTAGCGGGCGTCTCGATCGGGCCGACGGAACTGGTGATCTGGCGAAAGCCGTTGTCCCAGATCTTTTCCATGACGACCAGGTTCGATTTCTCGATCTCGCCGCGCACATATTTGCCGAGGTCGCCATCCATCGCCGCCCACACGGCGTCGTAGTCCGAGAAGGCAAAGCCGATGCCGCTGATCGAGGCATTGGCGACGAGCGTGGAAAGGATCAGCGGCGACAGCGTGAAGAATTCGACGCCGCCCGAGCGAACCTGGCTCAGCATGTCGGTGTCGGCGCCGAGCTGGTTGCTGGGGAATATCTGGATGGCGACGCGGCCGCCGGTCTCCTCGCGGATCTTCTCGACGGCTTCCTGCGCGCGCAGGTTCATCGGGTGGGTGAGCGGCAGGTTGTTGGCGTATTTGTAGTTGAACTCCGCCGCCTGCGCCCCGGCATAGCGGATGGTGCTCACGAGCGGGATGGATGCGGCTGCGCCAATCATCAAGCTGCGGCGGGTGATGGTCATCGTGTTTCCTCCTGGTTGAATCCGAGTGGCTAGAGATAGGCTACCGACAGCGCCGGGACGGCGGCGATCAGCAACAGGCCGGCAAGCAACGCACCGAGGTAGGGCCAGATGGCGCTCATAGCCTCGTCGGGCGAGACGTCGCCGATCTTGCAGGCGATGTAGAAGCCGATGCCGATAGGCGGCGCCATGAGTCCGATGTTCATCGCCGTCACGACGACCATCGAATAGTGCACGTCGTTGATGCCCAGCCGAGCGGCGATCGGAAACATGATCGGCGCCATCAGAACGATCGCTGGCAGACCTTCAAGGACGCAGCCGAGAACCATGAAGACGGCGATGGTGACGAGCATGAAGGAGAACCAGCCTCCCGGCAGGTCGGTCATGTAGATGGCCAATTGGTTGGCGAAGCCGGTTTGCGTCAGCGCCCAGGCCATTGCCGAGGCGGTGCCGAGAATGAGCAGGATGGCGCCGGACAGCGCCGCCGTCTCGACCAGCATGGCGTAGAATTTCTTCGCGCCGATGCCGCCATAAAACAAGGCGCCGATGACCAGCGCATAGAGCACGGCGATTGTGGAAACCTCGGTGGCGGTGGCGACGCCGCCGCCGACGGCGCCGCGGATCAGGAAGGGAAGCACCAGTGCGGGGGCGGATAGGAGCAGCGTCTTCCAGACGAGCGAGAACGGAGCGCGATGTACGCCTTCCATGCTTTCGCCCGAAGCCTTCCAGCGCGCGAGCACCGCAAGGACGAGCAACAGAACCACGGCGATGATGAAGCCGCTGGTGAAAAGCGCGGCGATCGAAACGCCGGCGACCGAGCCGAGCACAATCAGCACGATCGATGGCGGCACCGTATCGGCCATCGCAGCGCCGGTTGCGAGCAACGCGATCATCTCCTTGGGCTTGTGGCCGCGACGCTTCATTTCGGGGAAAAGTGCCGGAGCGACAGTCGCCATGTCGGAAACCTTCGAACCGGAAATGCCCGAGACGAGGAACATCGAGCCCAGCAGCACGTAAGACATGCCGGCCTTCACATGGCCGAGCAGCGACGCCATGAATTCGACGATCGCCTTGCCCATGCCTGTCGCGTCGAGCACACAGCCGAGCAGGACGAAGATCGGCACCGACAGCAGGATGAGGCTCGACATCCCCTCGTCGATGCGGCCGACAAGCACGATCATCGGCACGTGCGTGCTGAAGGCGATGAAGGCGATCGTGCCGACGCCGAAACAGAAAGCGATCGGCACACCGAGCAGAAGGCAGACCGCCACCACGCCGACGAGAAAGATGACGATGTTGGCGTAGCCGAGCGTGAGGAACAATGGCGAAAGCAGCCAGCCGACCACGGCCAGTGCGGCAATGACTGCGACAGCGGCGGCCAGGTTGGCGAGCGTCGCTGCGCGGATCGCGTGGCCCACGGCGATAACCGACATCAATGCCAGCCCGGCGACAATTGCCGAGGCGCGGAAGCTCATCGGAATGTTGAGCGCTGCCGAGGTGACGTACCACTCTTCCTGTACATACTGGCTTGCCGGCACGATCAGCGCGAGCAGCACCGTTGCCACGACGAGCAAAGCGAGGGCGTCCACGAAGTGGCGGCCGCGCTCGGGGATCAGGTTGAGGAAGATGGTAAGACGCAGATGCTCGTTGCGGTCGATGGCGATCGCCGAGCCGAGCATGGCGAGCCAGAGAAAGGAGATGGAGGCGGCCTCATCGATCCAGACGATCGGCAGCGATAGTACGTAGCGCGAGATGACGCCGGCGAGCAGCAGACCGATGACGAAGACGAGCAGGATCGAGGCCACCGCCTCGACCGGCCACATCAGCCGTGACCCTGGCCGCGCATCCAGCACCTCGGCCGGCGTATCGATGATCATCGTGTTGTTGCTGGCGGCTGCCATGCTTCAAGCTCCTCCGCTCGGACCAGGCAACAACGCCTGCTCACGCCGAAATCGGGAACGAAGCGATCTCCTCCCGCTCATTCCGGATTTTCGCACACAGGTCTATATCATGGACCAATTATTTCGCATAACCGATTTTTGCCATGCAATCGGCTGTATATCAGCGACTTGCGGCGAAAACGCGATCCATATTGTGGATCGATGTCGCTAGTCGCGACTATTTATGGTTGCAACAAGACATGTGGCAGCGCCGAGGCAATCTCCCGATCACTCGCAATCGAGAAGCCAGGTATCATCGAATTCCATGCCCGCAGTGGCTGCTTCGCACGAGACGATCACTGTCGTTTGCGCGGCACGCGCGTGTGCAAGAACGGCCGCAAGCAAGTCCCGGTCCTTGCAGACATCGATGTCGTCGATAAGGAGCACGGCCGCTGATCGAACCAGCGCTCGTGCGGCACGGATCCGGGCGGCCTGCATGGCACTGATTTGAGGGGGCTCCAGTCTCTGGCCGCTGTCTGGCGGTCCATCGACTGCCAGGCCGCACAGCGAGGCCGTGGCGATTATCTCTTCCTGCGGGGTCGCTGAGGGCGCTCCCAGGGCTATATTGTCGACCATTGTAGCCCGCACCAACGGGATCGCCGGCGACAAAAGGGTGATTGCCCGGCGCCGGTCGCGCCGCGAAATCTTGTCGACAGGAATGTCATCGAGGAAAATCGCCAGGCCGCTGTTTTCCTCAAAACCTGCGATGCTGGAAAAAAGCGCGCTGCGTGCTTCAGGCGTATCACCGCCAAGCAGGATCGAGGCGCCGGGCGCGGCATCCAGCACTTTTGACGGCGTGCCGTTTCGGCAATGAAATTCGATGCGCAGCCGCCGGCCTGACGTCGAGCGCGGCAGGGGAACTGGATTCACAGGATCCGCAAGCACCGGCCTTGCCAGGATGGAGGCAATCCGGCGGCGGGACTCGACATAGGCAAGCCGATAATCGGCGGCGCGAGCGAGGTCGGAAAGCTGGCCAACCGTCAGTCCGGCGAGGAGCAATAGCGTGCTGAGATCGCCAACCAGCATCGCCGGGCGGCCCGAAAACGCATAGGCCACGAGAATGACGACGATCACGGGCATGACGAAGTCGCTGGACGCGCGCGCAGCCCCCGACCACCCTGCCCGGCGAACGAGCCACATGTTGAGCGCTTCCGACATCCGGTCGATCTTGCGTGTGGACGTTCCGCTTTTGCCGAAATGGGCAAACGCCGCCCGGGCGGCAACGATGTCGCCGAGACGACCGGCAAGCCGTCCCCGCCTCCGCCGGCTTTCGCGGATGGCCCGGTGAAGAAACGGCAGGGCAACAAGACAGACGATCGACCAGGCAAGAACGCCGCAAAGCAGGAACGGCGCAACCCCTGGGGCAAGCCAGAAGGCGCCAACCACGATGAGAACGACGGAAGGACCCGCAACAAAGAGGGAAGCCACGCCGTCGGCCAGCCAGGATCTGATGGCGGAGAGGTCGGTGACGAGGCGGGTCATTACCAGGCCGAGACCGGTCCGGCCGGCGCCAGGCGGCAACGCGAAGAGTTGCTCGACCAGCAGTCTGCGGACCTCGCGCACATAGTCCAGTGCAAAAGCTGCCCCCTGTCGGCGCTGCATCACCCCGAGTGCGAAGAGGGCGATGCCGAGCGAAAGGCTGGCCACGATCAGCCTGCCCTGCCCGAGCGGCTGCGGTTCCCCGGAAACCGCTGCACCGACGATGGCGACAAGAGCGAGCGACGTGGCGGCCTTGGCAAAGCCGATGGCGACAAGAACCGCAAGGGCGACCAGTCGCGTGCCGATCAGGATTCCTGGTAGAGGCATTGTGCACCTCCAGCGATCACCATCAGGCGCGGGTTCAACATCCCTGAGACTATGCTTGCCGCGGTCGCCGGATCGGTGAGTTCCTTGACGCCATAGACAGGGACGTTGGCAGCGCCTGCTTCCCGGCGCGCCAGCGGCGAGCAGGTCAGGACCCCGCTGAGCCCGAGCACGTCGTATCCAAGCTCGCGCAGCCTTTCGCAGCCCGCCACCGCCCCCATCGCATCGCCTGCGGCAAACAGCACGCCGCCGGTCAGCTCGCGGAATTTCGGGGACTTTGCCAGCGCGGCCGTCTCGGACTGGAATAGCCCATCAGCGACCTCCAGAACCGCGATCTCCGCCCCGGTGGCGGCAAGAGAATGCAGCAAATGCTGCGCGCCCTCGACGATGGCATCGATTGGGGCAAGATAGGTCGTGGCAAAGCCGGCATCAGTAAAATCAAGAGCGGCGCATGCTCCGGCATCCATCATCGACCAGAGATCATTGCCGGCTCCGGTTCCGGTCACCTTTGCCGCACCAACTGCCCTGGTCAAACCACGCACGAGGCTTGCAGCTGTTGTCGTCTTGCCCGAATTCATCGACGTTCCGAAGACAACGATTGTCGGCGGGGTGAGCCGCGCCGGCTGCGGCGCGACCGCAAAGTCTGCAACGTTCAGAACGCGGCCGCATGAGTTGGTGACGAGGCCGAGCGGCACGATCGCAGTCGGAGACATGGTCTTGTCGTGCCATGCCAACGCCCGCGAAGCCACTCCGCCTGCCGCCACCATATGGCACGGTCCGAGATCTGCCGGAACGATCGCCTCGAACTGATCAGGGGCGTAGCGGTTGCCGTAGGCCAGGACGACTTCGTCCGTCGCGGCAAGTGCCGCCTTGCGTCCCGAGGGCAGCTCGACCGACTTGTGGTGACCGAGCGCCTCGATCCGCGCGAGCACCAGGTCGCCTGCCTTCGGTTCGGCGGGAGGCGAAAGCAACATCCGCATGCGCTCAGTGGGAATTCGGCGGGTCGTGAAAGCCCGCTTGGCCTTCGCGATGCGTTCGCAGTCAAGAATTTCCATTGTGGTCTCTCCGGTCACCAAGGGGGCGCTGTTACCGGGGGAGAACGCAGTCGAACCAGGATTATTCTCGGTGGAGTTGCAATTCTTTTCGCCACGATCGCCGTAGACCCAAGCCGCGGCGCCTACGCACACGTGTTCTCGGGCAGGCGGGCTGTTCAGGCGCCCGGTGCGATCAGTTTCAGCGATGGAAAATAGGTGCGGTAGCGGCCAACGTCGCGGGTGAGCAGCGGCAGTCCATTGACGGCCGCATCGGCGCCAATGAAGAAGTCAGGCAGCACACCAGTGCGCGATCCGCCCGATTTGCGATACTGCGTAAAGACCTTTCCGGCGAGGAACAGTGCTGCCCGGGGCATCGGAGCCATTTGGAGACCGGCTTCGTCAAGAAACGCGTCGATACTCTCGATGCGGTCATAGCGGACGGCAAGTTCGGCATAGACCGCATCGTTGATCAACAACGGCCCATTGAGGCTTGCCGCCTCAAGCTGGGCGATCGACCAATCCGCCCAGTTCGCATCGTCCGTGACAAGATCGAGCAAAACGTTGGTGTCGACCAGCGTCACGCGTCGCCACGCGTCAGTGCCATGATCGCGTCGGTGTCGAGCCCCTTGCCGGCATGGCCGCGCAATTTCGCGAAGCGGCTCACGAGCTGCTTCTTGTCACTACGCACAATCACCACATTGCCGTCATCGGTGCGGCGGAAATCAACCTTGCTGCCCGGAACGATTCCGAGCAGGTCCCGGACCGGCTTCGGGATGGTCACCTGTCCTTTGGCTGTGACTGTGTTGGTCATCTCATCTTGCACCTTGGTAATACCCATTTTCCACAAGGTATTACCATGTCAGCCGAATTTCAACCTCCGCAAGCGGCTGCCAAAGCCATGATTTTGTGACTTGTTTTCCCAGGCGCGCCTGTCGACGTCGTAATCCGCAGGCACGCACCCTATCTAGGCCGCATGAATGACATCACGAACAGACGCGCGCTTCTACTCATCAATCCAAAGGCACGACGCGGGCAGGAACCTCTCGCACCGGTCGTCGAGCGGCTGGAAGCCGGAGGGCTCCGCGTCAGCGTCGAGACATTTGAGGCACTGCCCGAGATAGCACGCGACATCGTGCGCCTTCGCCATAGGGCCGATCTTGTGATCGTGTGCGGCGGCGATGGCTCGGTGTCCTCGGCGGCGGTCGCGGTCATGGAAAGCGGGCTGCCGATGGGCATCATTCCGATGGGGACGGCGAACGATCTGGCGCGTACCCTCGAAATACCGTTGGATCTTGGGAAGGCGGCTGACGTGATAGTAGAGGGCGGACGACGTCTGATCGATATCGGGACCGTCAATGGCCACGCTTTCTTCAACGTCGCGAGCATCGGCCTCAGCACCGATCTTGCCCAGGGGCTGGATCCGGCGCTGAAGAAGCGTTTCGGCAGGTTTGGCTATGCCTTGGCGGCCATGAAAGTGTTGACCAAGGCCCGCCACTTTGAAGCAAGGATTACCGAAAAGGGCGCAACGACCGAAGTCGAGACCTACCAGATAGCGGTCGGCAACGGCCGCCACTATGGCGGCGGCAACGTCGTCGAGGAGACGGCGGAGATCGATGACGGCCATCTCGACCTGTACAGCCTGGAAATGACGAATCTCTGGAAGATGGCGCTCTTGTTGCGCTCGTTCCGCTCGGGCACGCACGGCGCCTGGAGCGAGGTTCGCACAGCCAGATGCGTCGAGTTCGACATCGAGACGAAAAGGCCGATGCCGGTGAATACTGACGGTGAGATCGTCACCTCGACCCCGGCGCATTTCAAGGTCCACCCGAAGGCGATTTCGGTGTTCGCGCCTGCCGCCGCGCGCATACAGCCCCGCACAAGGGTGCCTGGTGACGCGGTCAGCGCAAACAGCGGCTAGACTGGCGACCAAGCGCGCGTCGAACAAACCCAACTGCCTGCGGTCATCTCTCGATCAGGAGTCGGCGCTCTGGAAGAAGGACGCGGGCTGATCTGGCAACAGCAACATAGCCTTCCGGGCATGTCTTCGATCATTGCTTGACGAACGCGCCCGTGTAGGTCTGACCGGCAAGCCTGACGGTTCCGGCCAGGGTTCTGTCGGGCCGCATGACAAAACTGACGTCTGCGCCATTCGGCAGGCGCTCGAGCTTCAACGTAGTCCCCACAATTCTTCCAACGCCGGCGGCCTCTCCCGGATGGTTGTCGCCCAGAGTTCCCCACGCATAGGTGACCGTCACCTTGCCATTGGAAGAAATCGTCTGAACAGCAAGTTTGGCGTCATACATCCCCTCCAATCGTCCGGCCCATTCACCCGAAAAAGCAGCATATTTTGTCGGGACGGTCTTGGCAGGCGGAGTGACCGCCACGGATTGATCAATAATTGCCGAGCCGGAAGGAACAGCGGCAGGATCCGGGGCGATTTGGGCCGGAATGGGTCCAGATCCTAACGCAGGTTCGACAGTGGGTCGCGGCGTTTCAGGGGCCGATTGGCACGCGGTCATGGCAAGCGCCGCGAAGCCAAGCATTGCGTTGCACATTCGACGTGCCATCTTGTGATGCCCCGGCCATCTCTAGATCTAGCGCAGGCTAACCTTATCGCGCGTTTTCACGACCTCTGTCTACCCGAGATGTCTCATACAACAGCGGCTCGTCGAGGGACGTGCAGTGGTCGTGAGTGAATGCCTCCATTCGTCGCCAAAGCAGCCGCCATGATGATATAAAACGTATTTGATTCAAAGATTTATGCCATAATTTCGATCTATTTTCTAGGCTTTTGGCTTTCGACCACAGATGCCTTAGGCTGCTATCGATGCAGTCGCTGCCGTTTCGGCGGCGACGCCGTCCACCATGACATGACCGATGCCCCGCGAGCAGCGCTCGATCCTCGCCTCGACGCGGTACACATCACGCAAAAGCGCCGGCGTGACGACCTCTTCCGGCGCGCCGCAGGCGACCATCCGCCCCTCGGCGATGACGATGCATTTGTCGGCGAAGCGCAGGGCCTGATTGAGGTCGTGAATTGCGATCAACACCGCAATTCCGTGCTTGCGCGCAAGCGCGCGCATGAAGGTCAGCACCTCGACCTGCCGGTGCAAGTCAAGCGCGGACGTCGGCTCGTCCATCAGCAGGATTTCAGGTTCGCGAGCCAGGGTCTGGGCAATGCTTACCACCTGCCTTTGCCCCCCGCTCAATTCTCCGACGTTGCGAAAGGCAAGATCCGAAATGCTGAGCGCGGCCAGGATGCCGTCTATGAGTGCGAGGTCGCCGTCGCTGACCGACCAGGCCGAGCCCTGCTTGCGGGCGAGCAGGATCGATTCATAGACGGTCAGCACCGCGTTGGCTGCCGTATCCTGCGGCATATAGCAGATGCCGTCCGGCCCCTTCACCGCTCCCTCGAAGCAGACGCGTCCCGGGCCCTTCAGAAGTCCTGCGATGCGCTTGAACAGCGTCGACTTGCCCGCTGCGTTGGGTCCGATCACGGCGACAACCTCGCCACCCCGGAAAATGGGAGTTGAAACATCCGAAAGGACGAGCCGCGCCCCGTGGAAGGCTCCGAGACCATCGAGCCTGATCGTTACCATGTGCGCCTCACATTCGAGAGGATAAGCGAGATGAAGAAGGGAATGCCGATAAGCGAGGTGACGATGCCGATCGGGAAGATCGTGCCTGGAACGAGCGACTTGCTAGCAACCGAACTCGCCGAAAGGATGAGCGCCCCCGAAAGCGCCGAGGCGGGCAGGAAGAAGCGCTGATCTTCTCCGATCAGCATGCGGGCGATGTGCGGACCGACAAGCCCGATGAAGCCGATCGTGCCGACGAAGGCGACGGGAATGGCAGCAAGGAGGCTCACCATCATCATGGTTTCGAGCCTGAGGCGTGCGACCTTGACGCCAAAGCTCGCGGCCTTGTCTTCGCCTAGCCGCAGCGCCGTCAGCGCCCAGGCGCGGCGCACGAACATCGGAAGTGTTGCGAGAAGGATGAGGCTGGTAATGATGAGCTTGGGCCAGGTGGCTTTGGTGAGGCTTCCCATCGTCCAGAACACGACCGCGGCGAGCGCCTGCTCGGAGGAAAGATACTGGACGAGCGACAGCAGCGCATTGAAGGTGAATACGAGCGCGATGCCGAGAAGCACGATGGTTTCGACCGTCACGCCGCGCTTGAGGCTCAGAAGGTGGATGACGAGCGCGGTCAGCATCGCCACCACGAAGGCGTTCAGCGGCACGATATATTCGATCGCGGCCGGGATCAGCGCGACGCCGAAGGCGAGCGCGAGGGCTGCGCCAAAGCTGGCCGCCGCCGAAATGCCGAGCGTGAACGGGCTGGCGAGCGGATTGTTGAGGATGGTCTGCATCTGCGCACCGGCGACCGACAGTGCTGCGCCGACGACCACTGCCATGAGCGCGATGGGAAGCCGGATGTCCCACAACACGACGCGCACCTGAAGCGGCACACTGCCGGGAGAAACCAGGGCGAGCACCACCTGGTCGAGGCTATAGCTTGCCGGCCCGAGCGCGAGGTCGATGCAGAGGCTCAGCAACAGCGCCAGGGCGAGCCCCGCCAGGATCAGCTGCTTGCGCAGGACAAGGGCGCGGTAGAGCCCGCGCCCTTGTTTGGCTGACAGTGCGGCCGGTTCACTGCTCATCGGAGAGCGAGACCCAATGGCCAGGCCTGTACCCGACCGGCAGGAGCTTCTCGTGCAACTCCTTGAAGGTGGCCTCGGCGTCGAGATCGGCGAACAGGTCGGGATGCAGCCATTTGGCCATCTGCTGTATGGCGACGAACTGATAGGGGCTGTTGTAGAACTGGTGCCAGATGGCGTGGACCTGCCCGTTCTCCACCGCCTTGATGCCGGTTAGCGCGGGCCGCTCGGTCAGGCCCTTGAGTTTCTTCAGTGCCGCGGCTTCGTCGGCGCCGGGACCGACGCCGACCCATTTGCCGCCCGGCACATAGGCCTCCCAATTGCCGCCCGTCACAATCACCTGGTCGGGATCGCTGGCGATGATCTGTTCGGGATTGAGCGCGCCAAACGTGCCCGGGATCAGGTCTGCCGCGATATTGGCCCCGCCGGCCATGTCGACGAACTTGCCAAAATTGTCGTTGCCGAAGCTCATGCAGCAATCATCGGAATAGCCCCCGGCGCGATCGATGAACACGGTCGGGCGCTTGGGGTTCTTCTCTGCGATCACATCGGTGACGCGCGCGATCTGGGCCGCGCGGTAGGCGATGAACGCCTCGGCCCGCTGTTCTTGGCCAAGCAGCTTGCCGATCAGGCGCATGCTCGGCTCGGTGTTGGTGAAGGGTTGCTCGCGGAAATCGACATAGACCACCGGAATGCCGACGGCGGCGAGCTTCTCGATGTATTGCGCGTCCTCGGTTGCCTGCTTGGACTCGATGTTCATGATCATCACGTCCGGGTCAAGTGCGATGGCCTGCTCGATGTCGAAGGTGCCGTCCTTGAAACCGCCGAAGGTCGGTATCGCCGCCATCGACGGGAATTTTTCCAGATAGACGGCGTAATTGTCCGGATCGGCCTGGGAGAAATCCTCGCGCCAGCCCACGATGCGCTTGAAAGGGTTGTCGGTATCGAGCGCGGCGATCAGGTAGATCTGCCGGCCTTCGCCGAGGATGACCTTCTCGACCGGCGTCTTCACCTCGACCTTGCGGCCGGCAATGTCGGTGACGGTCTCGGCGCGCGCGCCGGGGGTAAGCGGCATCAAGGCCGCGAGCGCGACCGCGGCCGCAAATATCGATTTCAAAATCATTGGGCTCTCGCAATTCAGTTGCCGGCCCCGCTTATGAAACATGAATTGTATAATCAAGATTTTTCTTTTAGAGCAATTCCAATGTAGCCGCTTTGGGGAGTGCGTTTCGGGCAATGACGGCTCACGCAAACTATTCGCTGCGCGATGAGATTCGGGACTATTGGTCCGACCGCGCCGAGACATTCGACCTGCAGGTCGGCCACGAGATTTTTTCCGAGCAGGAGCGTGCCGCCTGGCACGCGCTCATAACCAGGCACATTGGGCCAGGCGCCGGGCGGGCGTCTCTGGATCTCGCCTGCGGGACTGGCGTCATTTCGCATCTGATGCACGATCTGGGCTTTGTGGTGACAGGCCTCGACTGGTCGGAAGCCATGCTTGCCAAGGCGCGCGCCAAGGAACAAAAACGCGGCGCCGATATCCGCTTCATCGTGAGGGATGCCGAACGGACGCTCGAGGACAGGGCGAGCTACGATGTCATCGTCACCCGTCACCTGGTCTGGACGCTGCTGCATCCGAAGGCGGCCTTTGCCGAATGGTTCTCGCTGCTGAAGCCCGGCGGCAGGCTGCTGGTCATCGACGGCGATTTTGTCAGCCGCAACTGGGCGACGCGTATGCGGGAACTTTGGCAGAAGCTCACGGCCGGCAAGTCCCAGGTCTCGGACGATGACGGCGCCGCCATGGCCAGACGTCACCAGAACATTCTTGCCCGTGTCTATTTCTCCGGCGGCGCACGGGCGGAAGAGATAGTTCGCTTGCTGGCCGAAGCCGGGTTCGAGCAGCCGGTCGTGGACTGGAAACTGGGCGCGATCCATCGCGCCCAGGCTCGACGGATGAGTTGGCCCAAGGCGCTCGAACGCGCCACTCAACATCGCTTCGCGATCTGCGCGACAAAGTCGCAGTAACACCTCGGCGCTGCCGGAATCGGTCGCTCCATCGTCCGTCGCCTCAAAGGAGCGGGGAGACGGCACGACAACGAATAGCTGCCGGTCTGCTTTAGCTCAGATGCGCCACCGACGATCATTTCTCATGGTTGGCGTCCTGCAGGATCATTTCTGAGGCCTTCTCCGCGATCATCACCGCTGGAGAGTTGGTGTTGCCGGAAATGATCGTCGAGCGCGCGGCCTTGGTCGCCGGCGTCCGCGGCGACCTTGCCGGAGGGCGAACGGGCGAAGAAGTTCGCGGACCAATCACTGAGCGCTGGCCTAGCTTTCGTAAGCCGAGGTCGACGAACGCAATGTGCAAAAAACAACTCGGCCATGCCTCCGCCGGGATGCCCCCCGCTATCAACGCCGCAGAGACCAGTTCCGGGTCAACCTGACCAAGGCTTGGAGGCAAAAAGCCTGCCCTACCCTGCTTCCAAGCCGCCAGGTCTGAATTGGCGTGGCAGGCGAGCGGTTCAATAACTAGATAACGAGAACGCCTTTCACTCTGACGTGGCATTCTCATGAAAAAAATCGGGTTTCTGTCGTTCGGACACTGGGCGCCCTCGCCGCAATCGCAGACGCGATCAGCCTCCGACGCTCTGCTGCAATCCATCGAGCTTGCCGTTGCTGCCGAGGCGCTGGGCGCCGACGGGGCATATTTCCGTGTGCATCACTTCGCACGGCAACTCGGCTCGCCATTCCCGCTGTTGCGGCAGTCGGCGCCAAGACCAGCCGCATCGAGATAGGCACAGCGGTGATCGACATGCGCTACGAGAACCCGCTCTACATGGCCGAGGACGCCGGTGCCGCCGACCTGATCGCCGGCGGGCGTCTGCAGCTGGGTATCAGCCGCGGCTCGCCCGAGCAGGTGATCGACGGCTGGCGCTACTTCGGCTACGCCCCGCAAGAGGGTGAGAGCGACGCCGCCATGGCCCGGCGGCACACGGGAGTGCTGCTCGAAGTCTTGCGCGGCAAAGGATTTGCCCAGCCGAACCCGCGGCCGATGTTTCCAAACCCGCCCGGCCTGCTTCGCGTCGAACCACACTCGGAGGGTTTGCGCGACAGGATCTGGTGGGGCGCCGCGACCAATGCCACCGCGGAATGGGCGGCGAAACTGGGAATGAACCTGCAGAGCTCAACGCTCAAATTCGACGAGGGCGGAAAGCCTTTTCACATTCAGCAGGCCGAACAGATCCGGGCCTTTCGTGCGGCCTGGAAAGCGGCCAGTCACGAACGCGAGCCGCGGGTGTCGGTGAGCCGTAGCATCTTCGCGCTGGTGGACGATCGCGACCGCGCCTATTTCGGCAGCAATGAGAGCGAGGATCATTTCGGCTACATCGAAGCGGACAGGCGCGCCGTGTTCGGCCGCACCTATGCCGCCGAGCCGGACGGCCTCATCGAGGAACTGAAGAAGGACGAGGCCATTGCGGAGGCCGACACGCTGCTGCTCACCGTTCCCAACCAGCTCGGCGTCGATTACAACGCGCATGTCATCGAGGCGATCCTGACCCATGTTGCCCCGGCCCTGGGCTGGCGCTGACGCCTGCGGCCAAAGCCCTGCCCTTCCGCGAATGCTTCATCGCCAGGACAGCTGGTCCTTCGGCAGCCGGCCGCTCGGATCGAATACATTCACCTTGTGCGGAAGATCCGGCCCCCAGTCCCACAGCACCAGGTTGCGGTCCTCCGTCTCGGCGCCCGGAGCAAAACTCGGAACCAGAATACCGGCAATGCCTTGAGGCCGCAGTCGGTCATAGATGAACCAGGATGCAGGACGCTCTCCCCCGCTGAGAGCCGTCGCCCAGGCGCAGGCCATGTCCTCGAACGTGACAGAAGATTCTCCCCTCCCCTGCTCCGTCGTCAGATCAGTGATGTCCCCGCAGTCCACCTCATAAGAGCACAGCACGCAGGGGTCGATCCGATGCGCGAAACCCTGGTTGGCTTCCTTGACCGCTGTCATTACGGTCAGCGCCAGATAAAGCGCCGGCACACCTTTGGGATTGAAGCGGGCACCCCTGATCGCCGCTCCATCACCGGAAGTCGGTTTGAATGCCCAGCGTGGATCATGCGCCCTGTAGCAGGTTCCGACAAACCTCAAGCAAAGCCACCCAAAGCCATATGATCGAGATAGTCGCGAACGGCGGCGGCTTTGCCTTCCTTCACGAGGGCTTCGGCGGTGCGTCCGCCGAACGCCGGCAGCGGTTGGGCTCGATACCAGGCCATGGCCTGTTCCTTGCCGCCCGCCCAATCGGCCACGCGGCTGATGATCTCGAGCATTTCCCGTAGACGCCCCTGTGTCTTGGCCGTGCGGCTGCGCTCTAGCCGATAGAGGGTTTCGCGGGCAAGACCGGTGGTCTCCGCCAGTTGGCTCTTGGACATTCCAAAACTGCCCGCCACCTGGTCAATGGCAATTTTCCCGGCCCGGTCCATATAGGACAAAATCAGAGATTCATTCTGCACCGGTGTCTTAAGGGCCTGACCCATAGATCTCTCTCTTGTCATATCCATAGTCACATTCACTGTGCAAAATATATGACAATTATCGACCGTCTTCAAGTCCCGGAAGCCGATGGCATCTCCAACCGAGCAGCGTGCCGCCACGGGCCGTCCGATGTATCCACGTGACGTGCTGCTTCGAAGCACTCTTGTCCTACGTCTGTCGAACACATCGATTCGGCGGGACGCTGAGAATCGCATGCACTGCTCATTCGTTTCAGTTTAGCTCAGACGCGCCGAGAACATTTCTCGTGGTTGCGTCCTGCAAAACCATTGCCGATGCCTTCTCCGCGATCATGACCACTGGAGAGTTGGTGTTGCCGGAAACGATCGTCGGCATGATCGAAGCGTCGACGACGCGCAGGCCAGAAATGCCGTGCACCCGCAGCCGGCCGTCGACCACTGCCGTCGAGCCTGAGCCCATCTTGCAGGTGCCGACCGGGTGGAAAATCGTCGTGCCGATATCGCCGGCCTTGCGGACGAGTTCTTCGTCGCTTTCATAATGTGCACCGGGCAGCATTTCCTCAGGCGCGAAACGGGCAATGGCGCGCGCCCTCATCAAGCGGCGGACGTGGCGGAGCGATGCCACAGCCACGGCCCTGTCTCCGTCGGTAGACAAATAGTTCGGCCGGATCTTCGGAGCCGCCTGCGGATCGGACGCCTCCATGTGGACGCTGCCGCGGCTTTCCGGTCTGAGATTGCAGACCGAAACCGTGACCGCGGGGAAACGATGCAGCGGCTCGCCCAGCCGGTCAGTGCTCAACGGTTGGACATGGTATTCGAGATCGGGCGTCTCCAGGCGTGGGTCGCTCCTGGCGAAGATGCCAAGCTGGCTCGGCGCCATCGACAGCGGTCCGCTGCGACGGATAGCGTATTCGACGCCCATGGCCGCGCGGCTGAACAGATTGTGGTAGCGCTGGTTTAGCGTCGAGGCGTTGGCGACCTTGAAGACTGTGCGGATCTGCAAATGATCCTGCAAGTTCTCGCCGACGCCTTCCAGCGCGTGGCGAACCGGGATACCTGCTGCGCCAAGCACGGCAGGTCGGCCGACGCCGGAAAGCTCGAGCAGCTTCGGCGAATTGATCGCGCCGGCGGCAAGGATCGTCTCGCCTGCCCGCGCACGATGCAGTTGGCCGCCCATGCGAAAGACAACGCCGGTGACGCAAGCTCCGTCGAAATCCAGCATCTCGGTCTCGGCGCCGGTGACGACGCGCAAATTCGGGCGTCGCAGCGCGCTGCGCAGGAACGCCTTAGAGGTATTCCAGCGCACGCCTTTCCTCTGGTTGACCTCGAAATAGCCCGAGCCTTCGTTGGTCCCGCCGTTGAAATCCTCGGTCCGGGGGATGCCGAGTTCCTCGGCAGCATCGCGGAAGGCATCCAGGATTGGCCACGACAGGCGCTGGCGCTCGACGCGCCATTCGCCACCGGCGCCGTGAAGGTCGTTGGCGCCACCAAAATGGTCCTCGGACTTGCGGAAATACGGAAGCACGTCATCCCAGCCCCAACCGAGATTCCCGGCTTGCCGCCAGCCATCATAGTCGGCCGCCTGGCCACGCATGTAGATCATGCCGTTGATCGACGAGCAGCCGCCCAGAAGCTTGCCGCGCGGATAGTTGAGCGCACGACCGTTCAGCCCGGGCTCCGGCTCGGTCTTCATCAGCCAATCGGTGCGCGGGTTGCCCATGCAGTAGAGATAGCCGATGGGAATGTTGACCCAGTGATAGCGATCGCTGCCGCCGGCTTCCAGAAGCAGCACGCGCATGCCTGGATTGGCCGACAGTCTGTTGGCCAGCACGCAGCCGGCTGAACCCGCGCCGACGATGATGAAGTCGTACTGTCCAAAATCGGCAGCGGTCTGTGTCAATTGGACGTCCGTTCGCTTGCCATCCTGTCCCATAGCGGACCCATGGCCTTGTTGATCTCACCATAGAGACGATAGCGCCGCTCATAGACCGGTGCGATCGCGCAATTGGGCTGGTAGCATCGGTCGGGCGCGGTCATCGCGGCGGCGCCCGCAGAGAAGTCGGCAAACAGGCCGACGCCTGTCCCGGCTGCAATCGCAGCTCCCAACGCACCTGTCTCACGGCTGCGCGCCACGGTCACCGGCACGTCCAGCACATCTGCGAATATCTGCGGCCAAACGGCGCTGCGCGAGCCGCCGCCCGAAAGAACCGCCTGGCTGACAATGGCTCCCGCTCGACGCAGCGTCTCGACATGGCGCCGGTGCTCGAAGACGACGCCCTCGAACAGTGCGCGCAGCATATGAGCCCGCGTGTGCCAGCCGGCGATGCCGTAGAAACCGGCACGCGCCTTGCCATTCTGCTGCGAGCCGTAAAGGAATGGGTGGTAGATCGGCATGTCTCCCGCGGGATCGACGGAAGCAACAAGCTCGCTGCAGATCTCGAACGGCGATGCGCCTGCCGGCGGCGCATGCTCGAAGAACTCACGCACGATCCACTCGAGATTTGCGGCCGAAGTGGCGCTCGATTCGATGGCGAGATAGCGCAGCGGATCGAAGGTCGACAGCATGAAGATAGACGGATCGCGGATCGGCTCTTGGGTGATAACCTGGTTGATGCTCCAGGTGCCGGCAATGATCGAGGCGGCGCCGGTGCTGGTGACGCCCGAACCGATGGCGCTGGCGACGACGTCGAACAGGCCCGCCACCACAGGCGTGCCCGCAAGAAGGCCGGTGGCAGCGGCGACATCGCGCGTGACATGGCCGGCGATGGCGGAGGCTTCCAGCACGTTCGGCAGCAGTTCCATGCAATCGTCGAGACCATAGGCGGCCAGCAACTCAGGCTCGTAGCGTCGGCCGGGCATGTGCAAAAGCCCGCAGCCCGACATATCCGAGGTCTCGGTCGAGCGCGTGCCGGTGAGGCGGTTGACGATAAAATCCTTGCATAGGAAGACGGTGCCTATTTTGGCAAAAAGTGCCGGATCATGGCGCTTGAGCCACGCCAGCAGAGTCGGCGTCTGCGCCGCCCAGGGCCGTTGCAGGCAGTGGATATAGGTCCGGTCGCCAACGCCTGCGGCCGCCCATTCGCTGACGATGCCGACGCCGCGCGTGTCGAGCGACTGGATGCCGAGCAGCGGGTCGCCGCCGCGGTCCAGCGCATAGAGCCCGTTGCCGTGGCCGGCGCAGCCGATCACCGCGATGTCGCGGGGGTCGATGCCCGATTGGTCGAGGCACTGGCGGATGACCTCGACGGCGTTGCGCCACAATTCGCCGAGGTCCCGCTCGACATGGCCGGGCTCTGGCATGCAGGAACGGCCGTCGCGAGCGGCAAGGGCGAGTTCGCGACCGGCGGTGTCGAAGATGATGGCTTTGATGACGGTATTGCCCGCATCAAGGCCAAGAATGTATCGCTGCATTGAAGCTCCTCCCAAGCTGCAAAGATTATTCTTGCTGGTAGAGCTCCCAGGCCGCCGCGCCGTCCGCATTCTCATGGATGATCGCCATCAATCCTCTCACGACGGCACGAGGGTTGGAATGCTGGTATATGTTGCGGCCATAGACCATGCCCGCCGCGCCTTGTGCCATCAGCGCCGCCGACTTGTCGAAGACGGCGCGCAAATCCTCCCTGCCCCCACCGCGCACAAGGACAGGACAGCGTGCCGCAGCCACCACCCGGTGGAAGTCGTTCGGATCGGTCGTCGGATCCGCCTTGATGATGTCGGCGCCCATCTCGCTGGCGAGCCGGGTCAGGGTGACGATCTTTTCGGGGTCGCCGTCGACCATGTAGCCTCCGCGCTCTGAATTGGGCAGCATTGCCAGCGGCTCGATCATCAGCGGCAAGCCATATCTTTCACAGTCGGCGCGAACGCTGGCAATGTTGTGGACGCATTGCCGAAACAGGTCCGGCTCGTCGGGCAGCATGAACAGATTGACGACCACGCAGGCCGCGTCCATCTCCAGCGCGCCGATCAGCGGCTCGGCTTCGTTCTGCAGGATGGCCCACATCGAGCGATGGCGGGTTTTGTTGTATGGATTGCCCATGTCTATGCGCATGACCAATGCCGGCTTGTCCTTGCCGGGCAGGGTCTGCAGCAAATCGGCCTCGCCATAATTCATCTGAATGGCGTCCGGCCCCGCGGCGACCAGCTCGGCGACGACGCCAGCCATATCCTCCAGCCCTTCCAGGAACGACGGCTCGTTGCATACGCCATGGTCGATTGCGACGTCGAGACAGCGCGCCCCGCCGAACAGCCGGTTCATGCGGACTTTCTTGTTGATGCGCATTCGGCGCTCCTTCCTTGGTCTTTTTGCGATAGCTGGTCGAGATCGACGCCGTGCTGGCGTCGCAACAGGGCGAGGAAATCGGTGCGCTCGAATGCCTTGCGCGCAGCGTCCCAGCTCTTTTCGACTGCGAGAATATCGAGAACCGCATCGAGAAGGTCGCAAGAGAGTGCACCGGTGATGGCAATTGTCGTGCGGCGGAGCAGCAGGTCCTCCAGCTGCTCGACATATTCATTGGCGATGAGATACTGAATCTCCCGGACCGAGTAGTCGCTGCCAGGCAAGAGCTCGTCCTGTCCCGCTGCCAAAAAAGCGGCGACGGCATCCGCCACGGTGCCGTAGCGCGCGAACAGGCTGCGCATGCGGTCAAGCGACAGGCCATGCGCCGCCGCGCGTTCTGCGCACCATTTCTCGGGGGCCATGGGAAAATGCCGGCCGCCGCCGATCGGCATGTTTTCGGTGCCGACGATGCGCTGTCGGCACAATCGCTCGAGCACGATATCCGCTGCCAGTTCGCCGAACGACCGGAAGGTTGTCCATTTCCCGCCGATCATGCACAGCGTCGGCGGCACCATACCGGCGCCCTCGATGAGCTCGCAGAAATGATCGCGGGGAATGCGCCCGGTAAAACTGTCCCGGCTTATCGGTAGCGGCCTCACCCCGGTGAACTGAAAGACGATGTCGGTATCAGTGATCTCGATCCCGGGAAACACGAAGGACACGGACTGCCGGATGTATTGCCGCTCATCGTCCTCGCAGCGCGCCTGGTCGGGATCGTCGGCACGGATATCCGTCGAGCCGACCAGCACATTGCCGAGATAGGGGAACAGGATGCAGATCCGGCCGTCCTCGTTCTCGTAATAGATCATGTGGCCGTCGAGCGCGTCGTGAAGCTCGCGATTATCGACGATCAGATGCGATCCTTTGGTGCCGCCCATAAACTTGGGCGCAACGGCTCCGATAGCCGAATTGGTCAGGTCGATCCAGCCGCCTGTGGCGTTGACGACGAGCCGCGGCTTCACGGCAACTGTTTCGCCAGACAGTCCGTCGTTAAGCGCAAGGCCCGCGTCACCGAACGATATGCGTGCATAGTTTAGCGCTCGAGCCGATGGCCTTTCGTTCATGGTGTCGCGCAGCATCTCGGTACCCAGCCGCTCGGGGTGGCTGACCCAGGCGTCATAGTATGTCGCCGAATTGCGGATAGCAGGATTGATTGCAGGCCAGACCTTGAGTGTTTCAGCACGGCTCCTGAACTTGTGCGTCGGGACGATACGCCGTGCGGCGGTGAAGAAGTCATACATCGCCAGGCCGGTCTTGATGACCAATGCGCCACGCCGACCCGGACGACGGCTTAGCCCAAGGAAGCGGAATGCGCCATTTGCGATGCCTGAGAACAGGTCGAAGATAGGCACTGTGGTTGGCAATGGCGCAACGTAATGCGGCGCGTTCTTCAATAGCCGATCGCGTTCGAGCAGAGATTCACGGACCAGCTTGAACTCGCCGTTTTCAAGGTAGCGCAAGCCGCCATGAACCATGCGCGAGAGGGCTGCGCTGGCGCCGCAACAATAATCGCCCTTTTCGGCGAGCAGGACATCGACGCCCTGCAAAGCGAGCTCGCGAAACACGCTGATGCCGTTGATGCCGCCGCCTATGACGAGGACGTCAACATCGGGATTCTCGCGCAAGCCGGCGATCGTCTGGATGCGATTCATCTCAGGACGCGCTTTCGATCACGCGTCTATCGCTACGAGATGCCCGGCCACCGCCGCATCGATCGTTCCCAGTTCCGCCGCGCTCAATAAAATCTCCCCTGCCCTGGCGTTGTCGAGCGCCTGCGTGGCGTTTCGCGCTCCACACAACGCGAAGGTGATGCCGGGCTGCGCCAGCGTCCAGGCGATGACGATCTGCGCCATGCTTGCCTGGTGGATCTCAGCGACCGGGGCCAGGGCATGTTTCAGCGCGGCTACCTTGCGCCGGTTGGCCTGAGAGAATCGAGGATTGTCCTTGCGCTGGTCGTCGCCGCTGAACTCACGCGCCGGATCGATGGCGCCCGAGAGCAGGCCGAGTGCAAGCGACGAATAACTGAGTGCTGCAACTTGATGCTGGCGCGCGATCGGCAGCAATGTCTGCTCGATGTCGCGATCCAGCATCGAATATCTTTCCTGGATCGCGTCGAGCTGGCCAGCGGCGACATACTGCTGCAGCTCGGCAGCATTGAGATTGCTGGCGCCGATGGCGCGGATTTTGCCAGCGGATTTGAGGCGTTCGAGCGCATCCATTGTTTCGGCAATGGGTGTCGTCGGGTCCTGCCAGTGGGTGATGTAGAGATCGATATAGTCGGTGCCGAGCCGCCGCAGGCTCTGTTCCACTTCATAAGCGATGCCGTCGGCGCCCAGATATCGGTTCACCGGCGTTCCATCCTGATCGAAGAAGTGGTTGCCCTTTCTCGAATGCCAGTTGAGGCCACATTTGCTGGCGATGACCGCGCGGTCGCGCCGGCCCTTGATGGCCTTGCCGACGATCTCTTCGCTGCGGCCAAGACCGTAAGCCGGCGCGGTGTCGATCAGCGAAATGCCGGCATCGAAGGACGCCTGGATGGCGGCGATCGATTCTGCTTCATCCGTGCCACCCCACATCCAGCCGCCGATAGCCCAAGTGCCGAGTCCCACCGCCGAAGCGACAACGCCGGAGTTGCCGATTGAGCGGGTGATTTGTCGAGTATTCATGCTGCATTTCCTTCGGCAAGCTCGAGGATCTTCAAGCCGGTGGTTTCGTCGGTGACGAGAGTGTCCAGGTGAGAGCCGCGCATGGCACTGAGGATCGGGACCACCTTGCTGGCGCCGCTTGCGACCCCGATCGACTGCGGAATGGTCGCGAATTCCTCGAGCGTCAGCGAGACCAGTGAGCGGTTGAGGCTGTAGTCCGCGAGCTTGCCGTCGCCGTCTATGAGATGGGCGAGCAGTTCGCCCGCCGCCCCCGAGCGCTCGATGGCCAGCCGGTCGGCGCTCGAGGACGGGTGCAGATCGTAGTAGCTCGAATCGTCGGCCAGGATGGAGCCGATGCCGACGACCGCAAGCGTTGCTTCGCGCGCCTTGCTGAAGACGTCCGAAACGGCCCGGACGCCCATCAGCATGTCACGTTGGGCCGGGCTGTCGGCAAACAGCGGTGCGTGAATCTGATAGGCGCGCCCGCCGAGTTTGTCGGCCATCAGAGACGCGACATGATTGACGTCGGTGTAATGCTTGCCCTGGACCAGGCCGGTCGCGGGAACAACCTCGACGTCGTAGCTGCGGCTCGGCTTGAGGCCGGCGACGACGGCACTCACCCCCTTGCCCCCGGTGATGGAAATCGTGTCGCCGTCCTTGATCGTCTCGAGCACCAGCCTGGCTGCGGCCTCACCGACACGCTGAAGCGCAGTCTGCGGATTGTCCGAAACGGAGGGGACGACGACGGCCCTTTGGAGTCCACCGATCGCGACAAGTCGCGCCTCGATGTCGATCAGTTGCTCGACCGGCGACTTGATCTTGATCTCGACAAGCCCGAGTTGATGACCGCGTTTGATGAGGCGGTTGACGGTCGCATGCGAGATGCCGAGCTCCTTGGCGATTTCCGCCTGCGTCTTGGCTTCCATGTAATGAAGCACAAGCGCCTGATACATCTGGCGGACGATCGTGACGTCGTCCCGCGAATTGGGTGGTGACATGATGGATGCTCAACTCTGGCGCTGCTGCTCAGGATTTCCTGCGGTGCAGGAAGTGGTCGATCGATACCGCCGCGAGCAGGATGCATCCCTTGATCATGTCCTGCCAATAGACGGAAACGTCGAGCAGGATCAGCGAGCTTGTGACGACCGAGAGCAGCGCCATGCCCAGTATGGCGCCGAAGATGGTGCCCGAGCCGCCATTGAGCGATGCTCCGCCAATCACCGCCGCGGCGATGATGTTGAGCTCCATGCCAGCGCCGAAGGTCGGGGTCGCAGCGCCAAAGCGTGACATATAGATGATGCCGGCAAAGCCCGCGAGGGTGGAGCAGAGAACCGTGACCCAGAATTTGACCTGCTTGGTCTTGATGCCTGAAAATTGGGCCGCCTTCTCGTTGCTGCCGGTATAAAAGACCTTGCGGAATGCCGTGGCACGCCGAAGCAGAAAATCGAATATGGCCACGACCACAACAAAGATGACGATGACATAAGGCACATTGCCGAAGCTGCCCTGGCCGATCGCCTTGAACCCGGGCGGCAGGGTGAACAGCGACAGCGGGGTTCCCTTGGTGATGACAAGACAGAGACCGCGCACGATCACCATCGCCGCCAGCGATGTGATGAAGTGATTGAGCCCGATAACGGTCACGAAGAAGCCCATCACCGCGCCGATCAGCGCGCTGGCGCCTATGCCGATGAGGCTCGCGGTCCACGGGTCCAGACCCATCAGGAACAGAGCGCCTGACACGACCATGGAGAAGCAGACCACCGACCCGACGGAAAGGTCGATGCCGCCGACAATGAGAAGTATCGTCATGCCGACCACGACGATGCCTTCAATCGAGAAGCTCATCAGCATGGCGCGGAAATTTCCCCAAGTCAGGAAATGCGGCGAAGCGAATGTCATGGCGATGCACAGCGCCAGCATGATAGCGATCAGCCCCGCCTCGCGCATCGACCCAAGACGCAGCCGGTTGCGCCCGCCAAGCCCGGGGGCGCTCGCCTTGATTTCAGCGTCCATGAGGGTTCCTCCGGTCTGTCTAAGCGACATTCTGAACCTGCCTTGCGTTTAATCGTTGCTGCCGGAGACCCGAAGCCAGCAGCATGATTGCCTCTTCGGTCAATTCGTCAGCCCCCAGTTCGCCGACGATGGCACCTTCGTGTATGACAAGCACCCGGTCGCTCAGCCCGATCAATTCCGGAAGCTCGGATGAAATCACGATGACGCCGACGCCCCGCTCGGCGAGATCGCGCAGCAGGCGATGAATTTCCACTTTGGCGCCGACATCGACCCCGCGTGTGGGTTCGTCCAGAATGACCACTTTGGGGCCGACCGACAGAAGCCTGGCGATGGCGACTTTCTGCTGGTTGCCACCGCTAAGCGTCGACACCTGTGTCTCGATGCCGCCCATGCGCACACCGTGGCGCACGACCAGATCGGTGGCTTGCTTTGCCTCGGCGCGGCGATCGAGCAGCCCAAGCGGCGTGGTTAGCTTCCGAAGATCGAGCGCGGAGATATTGGATGCAACCGACAGGTCGAGGAACAGGCCGGACGCCTTGCGGTCCTCCGAGAGGTAGACGAGGCCTGCGCGCACCGCATCGCTGTAGGTCCTGATGCTGACCGGCTCGCCGTTGAGTTCGACCGATCCCGACACTTTCGGGCGCAAGCCGCAAACGGTCTGGACCATCTCGCTGCGACCGGCGCCAATCAACCCGCCAACGCCAAGAATTTCGCCTGCTCGAAGCGTGAAACTGACGCCAGCGGAACCCTGTCGATAGGAGAGATTTTCGACCGACAGCACAGCGCGGTCCGTACGCCGTTCAGGCGAGAGCTTTTGCGGATAGAGCTGCGTGATTTCGCGCCCGACCATCTTGCGCACGACATCATTGGGAGTGACCGAAGCGATGGAATCGGTCGCTACGTATCTGCCGTCACGAAACACCGTGACGCGGTCGCACAGGCTGAAGATCTCCGCCATGCGATGGCTGATGTAGATGATTGAAATTCCGCGCGCCTTGAGATCGCGGACGATTGCGAAAAGGCGCTGCGCCTCGGTCTCGGTCAGCGCGGCCGTCGGCTCGTCGAGCATTAGCACCCGGCATTCGAGCGTCAGCGCCTTGGCGATTTCCACAAGTTGCTGGTTGGAAATAGAAAGATCGGCGACTGGCGTCTCGACCGGGATCGGTGCCAGCAGGTCCATTATCTTCTGCGCATCGGCGTAGAGCCGGCGAAAATTCATCAGCGGCGCGCGCCGATTGTTGACGGCCGCCATGAGGATATTCTCGGCCACCGTGGCATCCTGGCAGAGCGCGATTTCCTGATGGACGAGGCCTATGCCAAGCCGCTGCGCGGCGGATGGCGATGTGATGGTGACGTTCTTGCCTTCGAGACGAATGGCGCCTTCGTCGGGCTGCACAATGCCGGCGATGATATTCATCAGCGTGGACTTTCCCGCACCGTTCTCGCCGCACAGCGCATGAATTTCGCCGCGCTGCAGCGTGAAATCGACCCCGGTCAGCGCTTTGATGG